>JACPPN010000318.1 GCA_016190995.1 Acidobacteriota bacterium
AGTGTCTTGTCACTCGGCGGTTTGAGGCGAAGCTTCGCTACGAGCCCGTCTGAGTAACCGTGAACGGGCTCCTAGTCGAGTCCCGAGTTCTGGAGACGTTCGGCGTGCACTCGCCAGGGACAAGTTGGTCTGGCACGCATGCTGTTGCTGTTGGCAGCACAGATCGATTTCCTGCTCGCAGGCATTGAGCGGCACGGTTTTCGCCTGCAGTCTGCAGTGACGCGAATGCCATTGGCCCTGTCCCATGGCTCCGAGACGAGCAACCGTATCGAATCCGGGGACGGCAATTCACGTCGCTACCTACGGGGGCTGCGAGCGAACTGCGGTCTGGTGTACACAAAGTCGAGCGCGCGGAACGGTGATAGCGGGATAGGGACCAGACGGCGGCCCGGTGGCGCGGTGCCGAAAACCCGGCGAGGACCAGCGGGCCTCACACGAGGGACCTCATGAATTTCACACTCACGGCCGACCAGCTAGCACTCCGGAGCCAGGCACGGGACCTCGCCCGCACGGTGTTTGGTCCCGCATCCGCGGAAACGGATCGTTCGGAAGCCTACCCATGGCGCAGCGTCGAGGCGCTGGTGGCGTCGAGGCTGATGGGAATGACGATTCCCCCCGAATATGGGGGCGCCGGACGGTCGCTGCTCGACGCCGTCCTGGTCGTCGAGGAAATTGCCCGTGCCTGCGCCGTGACGGCGCGAATCGTCGTCGAGGGCAACATGGGTGCTCTGACGGTCGTCATGCGGTACGGCACCGAGGAGCAGAAGCGACTTGCCGCGTCGCTCGTGCTCGCGGGCGACAAGCCGGCCATCTGCATCACCGAGCCGCAGGCGGGCAGCGCCGCATCGGAAATGGCAACCCGCGCGGATCAACGCGGCGATCGGTACGTGCTGAACGGCCGCAAGCACTGGATTACCGGCGGAGGCGTCTCGCGTCTCCACGTGATCTTCGCGCGGGTCTACGACGAGATCGGCCACGAGCTGGGCATTGGCGCATTCATTGCGATCCGCGAGGAGTCCAAAGGGTTCATCACCGGGCGTCGCGAGCCGACCATGGGCCTGCGGGGGATCCCAGAAACCGAGATCATTCTCGAGGATCTCGAGGTACCGGCCGCGAGGATGATCACGCCGCCGCGTGGCCTCGCGCATGGATTCGCCGATCTGATGAACGTGTACAACTGCCAGCGCCTCGGCGCCGCGGCCGTTGCCCTGGGGCTCGCGGCCGGCGCCTTCGAATTGGCGCTCGACTACATGACCCGGCGCGAGCAGTTCGGCCGCCCGATCTGCGAGTTCCAGGGCCTGCAGTGGATGCTGGCGGACATGAGCATCCAGATCGAGGCGGCGCGCGCGCTCATCTATCGCGCGGCGGCGACTGAAGGAACGGCCCTGCCCGACGCGCTCCAGGCGGCACAGGCCAAGATCTACGCGGCCGACATGGCCGGGCGCGTTACCAACGACGCGCTGCAACTGTTCGGCGCCGCCGGGTACTCCCGCAACCAGCCGCTCGAACGGATGGCGCGGGACGCGCGCATGTTCACGATTGGCGGCGGCACGGCGCAGGTGCTGCGGACGCTCGTCGCCTCCCGGCTGCTCGGTCGCCGGCTGCCGCAGACGCGCGACGGCTATGGTGCGCGCGTGACGTAGCTGCTCACGATGCGCGTTTACCGCTGCAGGTGCCGCGGGACGGGATTCCTGCTAGGCCACTGCTAGGCCAGGTTATTCAGGAATCGTGATGCCGACACGGCCCGTTCGCTGCGGAAAACCCAGCTTCCGCAGGCCGGAAAAATGCTGCTGCGGCGTTCTGTCGGCGCCTGGCGTGGGGACCCCCAGCCCCACGCCCCGTCCTTCGCCTCCGCCGCATTTTTCGGGCTGGCGCTGCCGGCCTGCTCCAAGGGTTTTCTCCGCGACCGGGCCGTGTCGACCGGACTGCTTGTGGATCATCCGGGCTAGAAGGCAAAGCGTGCGATGATCTGGGCGACGCGCGGCGGCTGCCGGTTCAACCCGCGGAACGAGCCGTCCGGTGCAATCGCGTAGTTCGGGCTGTAGAGCTGGTTCCCACCGGATCGGAACTGCTGGTCCGCACCCCGGTTGTCCACGTTGAAGACGTCGAAGGCCAACTCCAGGCGGCGGCTGTTGGCGAGCTTGAAGTCACGGCCGATCCGGATATTCCAAACGATGAGGTTCGGCGTCTTGACCTGCCCTTTCCCTCGATCCTCGTACGCGAACCGTATCGTCGTGGCCAGCGGGTTCGAGACCACCCGGCCGTTCGAGAGCCTGACCGTCGGGGGGCCGAACTTCGGGTCGGGAGCAGCGATCCTCGTGACGACGGGGCCGGTGTAGGGGCCCGACTGCACGGTCAGGTTGCTCGCGAAGACCAGCCCGTACGGCGCGAAGTACGTACCCCCGATGCGCAGCATGTGATCCTCCCACATCGGGTTTCGCGTGTCGGCCCCCCCGGAAAGGCTGTTGGTGACGTTGCCTCGGATCGTTCCCAGGCCACGGTTGTTCGCAAAGGCGTCCGGCTGCAGGATGCCGGCCGGGTCGCCCGGCTGCCACGTGCCGTCCATGTGCTGGTACGCCCGGGTGTAGCTGGCCAGGACGTTCATTTTCTGGGTGCGCTTGGCGGCTACGAACTCGAAGCCGGAGTAGACGACCCAGTTCCACTTGTTGCTGGTGATCAGGAACATGTCGTTGAAGGCTTCGTTCCGGTAGCCCTTGAAGACCCCGTTCTCGTAGATCGCGTTGACCTCTACGCGAGCAGGTCTGTCCTTGTAGTAGCGGCGCACGAACGCCACATCGACGCTCAGATTGCCGGGAAGCTGCCGCTGGTAGCCGATGATCCAGTCTTCGGCGTATCCCTGGCGCCGGTTGGGATCGATCTGGATGTTGCTGGCCTTGCCCGTGCTGCCCGGAGTGACCCGGTCCGTTTCGAAGACGCCATCCAGGTTCAAGTCATAGAGCTCGTGACGCGTCGGCGTGTTGGACCCCGTCGCGGCTCCCAGGTAATTCGCACCGAAGTACCCCGCATTCGGAATGTCGTGGTGGATGCCCCAGCTCGCGCGGAGCACGTTCTTCTGGTCGGCCGTCAGGACGTACGTCCCGCCGATGGTCGGTCCAACTTCCAGGTGATCCTGAAGCACCAGGTCGAAGAGAAGCTCGGTGGCCTTGATCCAATCGAAGCGGGCTCCACCATTGATTGTCAGCCGTGAGGTGGGCCTCCAGGAATCCTGCGCATAGGCGGCGTAGTCACGCGCTCCGAGCTTGTTCGTCGTGATGGCGCCCACGTCGTAGATGGTCCGGTGGAACGGGATGTAGCCCGCCGCCACGTTGTTCGGATCGCGCAGCACGACTTCTTCCTGCGCGAAGCCGTTGTTCGAGTAGACCGTCCGGTCTTCGCTCCTCAGGAGCGGCTGCAGATACACACCGGTCCGGAACTC
>JACPPN010000325.1 GCA_016190995.1 Acidobacteriota bacterium
CACCCTGCCTCCGATCCGTTGATAGAGCTCGACGGCGTGCTGCGCCACGTTGCCGAATCCCTGCACGCTGGCCGTCGTGTCGGACGGACGCAGGCCGAGCTCCTTCAGCGCCTCGCGCAGCGCGAAGACCAGTCCGTAACCGGTCGCCTCCGTCCGGCCCTTCGATCCGCCGAGCCCCACCGGCTTGCCGGTGATGAACCCGGGGAAGCGGCCGCGGTGGATGTGCTCGAACTCGTCGAGCATCCACGCCATGTGCTGTGGGGTGGTCATGACGTCGGGCGCGGGCACGTCGAGGTCGGGCCCCAGTTCGCCGGCGATCTGCCGCACCCAGCCGCGGCAGATCTGCTCCTGCTCACGTGGGCTGAGGTTGTGCGGATCGCAGACGACACCGCCCTTGGCGCCTCCGAGGGGAATGTCGACGACGGCACATTTCCACGTCATCCACATGGCGAGCGCCCGCACGGTGTCGATGGTTTCCTGCGGGTGGAAGCGGATGCCGCCTTTCGACGGCCCGCGCGCATCGTTGTGCTGCACGCGGAAGCCACGGAACACGCGGATGCCGCCGTCGTCCATCCGGACGGGAATGCCGAACTGGTACTCGCGCATCGCCGTTCGGAGGAGCTCGCGGGTGCCGGAGTCGAGTGACAGGATGTCCGCGATCCTGTCGAACTCGGCCTGGGCCATCTCGAACGGATTGAATGATGATGTGTTGATCATGCAGGTGTGGGGAAAAGAAGGAACGACCGCGCGGGCGGGACGTCGGCTCGGTCCGCGCTCAGGCGTACATGCCGCGCAGCTTCGTCACCGTCGCCACGCGCTCGATCGCGACGATGTAGGCGGCGGTGCGCATGTCGACCTTGTACTTCAAGGCCGTCTGCAGGACGTCGGTGAACGCCTCGCACATCTTGGCTTCGAGACGCTCGTTCACCTCGCGCTCGGTCCAGAAGTAGCCATAGCGGTCCTGCACCCACTCGAAGTACGAGGTCGTCACGCCCCCGCTGTTCGCCAGGATGTCGGGGATGATGAAGACGCCGCGATCGTGCAGGTGCCGGTGCGCGTCGGGCGTCGTGGGCCCGTTCGCGCCTTCGGTGACCACCTTCGCGCGAATGCCCGGCGCGTTGTTCATCGTGATTTGATTCTCGAGCGCGGCGGGAATCAGGACATCCACGTCCAGCTTGAAGAGCTCGTCGTTGGTGAGCGGCTCGCCCTCCGAATACCCGTCGATCGTCCTGTGCTGTGACGCGAAGTCCATCAGCTTCGGGATGTCGAGACCTGCCGGGTTGTAGACGCCGCCCTTGTAGTCGGTGACCGCCACGACTTTTGCGCCGATGCCCGCCAGCAGCAGCGCCGAAATCGATCCGACGTTGCCGAATCCCTGAACCGCGACCGTCGCCCCCTTGATCTCGATGCCGATATGCCTCGCCGCCTCGCGCGTGACGAACATCACGCCACGGCCGGTCGCTTCCCGGCGTCCGAGCGATCCGCCGAGCTCAATCGGCTTTCCCGTCACGACCGCCGTGGTCGTATGGCCGACGTGCATGCTGTAGGTGTCCATCACCCAGGCCATCACCTGATCGTTCGTGTTGACGTCAGGCGCGGGGATGTCCTTTTCGGGCCCGATGGCATCGACGATTTCGGCGACGTACCGGCGCGTGAGCGCTTCCAGCTCGCGGCGCGACATCCGCGTCGGATCGCAGACGATGCCCCCCTTCCCGCCGCCGAAGGGGATGTGCGCCACGGCGCATTTCCACGTCATCCACGCCGCGAGCGCCGTGACCTCGTCGAGCGTCACGTCCGGGTGATATCGGATGCCGCCCTTCGCGGGACCGAGGGTGATGCTGTACTGAACACGGTAGCCGGTGAAGACTTCGATGTCGCCATGGTCCATCTGCACCGGGCACGAGACGACGATCTGACGCCTGGGATTCGTCAGGATCTTCCAGATGCCGGGCTCGAGGCCCAGGATGCGCGCGGCTCCATCGAACTCCTGGAGCATGGCGTTGAAGATGGTGCCGTGTCCTTCCATACCACCCCTGCAGCCGCTGTAACGCGCCGAGGGAGCGTTAGGCTCCAGCCGCGCAATCTCGAACGGACAAAGCAGGCCAGCGTACTGTGCGTCCGGCGGCAAGTCAAGATCGCTTGGGCTCTGCAAGTTGTTGATTTCACAGAGGTCAGTGCCTGTTCTCCGGACAACTGAAGTCCACCGAAAGGCGGGCACCACGACTGAGGGTCCGCCTAAAGGCGGACACCACGACTGACTGCGGCGGGTGGTGTCCGGGTTCAGCCGGACTCAGTCGTGGTGTCCGGCTTCAGCCGGACTCAGTCGTGGTGTCCGGGTTCAGCCGGACCCGGAAACAACGTATTCGACCAGCTCACTTCTTCCGTAAAGAGACGATCCGATGAATGGGTAAGCGTCAATGCGCGCCACGAGACCCGCACGCATCGGGTTCTCGAGGATATATCTCACAATCTCCCGCGTATCTTCCTGATTCCGTAGTACGCGCTCGTAACCGTACCGTTGCCACAGGCGTTGCTTGAACCGGTGCGCGTGTGCATAACCCGAGAACTGCTTCGCGCGCACGATGAACCGCTTGCAGTCGGAAGTCTCTGCCTCGCCGGTGACGAGGAGGTGGACGTGGTCGGGCATGAAGCAATACGCGATTATCGAGAACCGCTCATCGAAGGCGGCGCGCAGGAATTGCGACGTCGCGAGGTCGACCGGCTCTGGCCTGACAAAGAGGCGCCGCCGCTGATCCGTGCAGAACGTGAGGAAATAGCGGTAGAAACCGACGTACGCGAAGGCCTTGAGGTGCTCGGGATGACGAGGCCGCATCGCGCGATCTGGTGCAACGTGGGGGCCGCGGGTGGGGGCTGGCCGCGGGAATGAGGTGGGGTCCGCCTAAAGGCGGACACCACGACTGAGGGTTCGCCTAAAGGCGGACGCCACGACTGACTGCAGCGGGTGGTGTCCGGCTTCAGCCGGACCTTCAGGAACGCGCCGACCGCATCGCCTATAATGACAACGACGATGAAAAGCGCCACGACCGAGACCGACAAGGCGCGTTGGGAGCGCGAGACGCTGCAGCCGGCGCTCGCGCAATCGCCGGAGCGGGCCGCCTCGTTCACCACGATTTCGCTCCGTCCCGTGGACCGTCTGTACGCCCCTGACGACCTCCGCGATATCGACTACGGCCGCCACATCAACCATCCGGGGGTCTTCCCCTACACCCGCGGCATTCATCCGACCGGCTATCGCGGGAAGCTGTGGACGATGCGACAGTTCGCGGGGTTTGGCACGCCTGAGGAGACGAACGAGCGCTACAAGCAGCTGCTCCGCGCCGGCGGCACGGGCCTGAGCGTCGCCTTCGACCTGCCCACCCTGATGGGTCGCGATCCCGATCACGCGCTGTCGCTCGGTGAAGTGGGCAAGTGCGGTGTGAGCATCGTGTCACTGGCCGACATGGAGCGCCTCTTCGACGGGATCGCGCTCGGCGATGTCACGACCTCGATGACCATCAACTCGCCGGCCGCGATGATCTTCGCGATGTACCTGGTGGTGGCCGAGAAGCAGGGCGCCGACTGGCGGACCCTGTCCGGCACGATCCAGAACGACATCCTCAAAGAGTTCATCGCGCAGAAGGAGTTCATCTACCCGCCGCGCCCATCGATGCGGATCATCACGGACATTTTCGCCTTCTGCTCGAAGGAAGTGCCGCGCTGGAACACGATCTCGGTCAGCGGGTATCACATCCGCGAGGCCGGGGCGACCGCGCTCCAGGAGCTCGCCTTCACGCTCCGCGACGGCATCGAGTACGTGCAGTACGGCATCGAGGCCGGGCTCGAGGTCGACGACTTCGTCCCCCGCATCTCCTTTTTCTTCAACGCCCACAGCGACTTCTTCGAGGAGATCGCCAAGTACCGCGCGGCGCGGAAGATCTGGGCGGAGGTCATGCGGGATCGCTTCGGCGCGCGCCAGGAGCGAGCCTGGAAGCTGCGGTTCCATTCGCAGACCGCCGGCGTGTCGCTCACCGCCCAGCAGCCGTACAACAACGTCATCCGCACGGCGCTCCAGGCGCTCTCCGCGATCCTCGGCGGCACGAACTCCCTCCACACCAACTCGCTCGATGAGGCGCTCGCCCTGCCCACCGCGGAGGCGGCGACCCTGGCGCTGCGCACGCAACAGATCATCGCGCACGAGACGGGCGTCGCGAACGTCGTGGATCCGCTTGGCGGATCGTATTTCGTCGAGCAGCTCACGCGCGAGATGGAAGAAGGGGCGCTCAAGTACTTCGAATCCATCGATCGCATGGGCGGGATGGTCGAGGCCATCGAGCACGGCTATCCCCAGCGCGAGATTGCCGAGAGCGCCTACCGGTTCCAGCAGGCCGTCGAGCGGGGCGACAAGGTGATCGTGGGTGTCAACGACTACGTCGCCGAGGAGGACGCGCCGATCCCGACTCTGTACATCGACGAGACGGTGGCCCAACGTCAGATCGATCGCGTCGAGACGCTGCGGCGAGAGCGCGACCACGACAAGGTATCGCGCGCCCTCGACGCGCTCCGGCGCGCGGCCACGGGCCGCGACAACATCATGTACCCGCTCGTCGAGGCGACGCGCGCCTACGCGACCCTCGGGGAGATGTGCGACGCGCTGCGCGACGTGTGGGGCGAGTACGAGGAAGTGCCGTCGATCTGATCGGCGAAGTCGGGCGAACCCCTATGCGAAAAATCCGAGTCGTCATCGCCAAGCCCGGGCTCGATGGACACGATCGTGGCGCCAAGGTGATCGCGCGCGCGCTGCGCGACGCGGGCATGGAGGTCATCTACACCGGGCTTCGCCAGACGCCCGAACAGATCGTCGGGGCCGCCCTGCAGGAGGACGCCGACGCGATCGGGCTGTCGATCCTGTCCGGGGCCCACAATCACATCTGCCCGCGGGTCATGCAGCTCCTCAAGGAGCACCGTCTGGATGACGTGCTGGTGGTGGTAGGCGGGATCATTCCCGATGTCGACGTCCCGAAGCTCAAGCAGATGGGCATCGCCGCGGTGTTTCTTCCTGGCAGCCCGATGCAGGAGATCGTCGATTTCATCAACCGGCATGTCCGTTCGCGCGTCGAGAACATATAATCAGTCCCGGCCGCGCGCCCTATAGGGTGGCGGGGAACCCCCGATAATCCGGTTGACCCGCCCCGTCGCCGACGCGACGCGCGGCGGAACGCTCCCCAATGAGCCCCAAGCTTCTCGTTGCCGACGACAGCGTCACGATCCAGCGCGTCATCGAGCTGACGTTCGCCGACGAGGACGTGCAGGTCACCTCCGTGAGCGACGGCCAGCAGGCCATCCAGCGGATCGAAGCCGAGCGCCCGGACATCGTGCTCGCCGATGTCGGCATGCCCGAGCGCGATGGCTACGAGGTGGCGGCCTATGTGAAGAATGCTCCCCATCTCGCGCACACGCCCGTTCTGCTCCTGACCGGCGCGTTCGAGCCTGTCGACGAGGCCAAAGCCCGCGCCGTGAAGTGCGACGGCGTTCTCGCAAAGCCCTTCGAACCCCAGGTCGTGATCAGCCGCGTCCGCGAGCTGCTGGCCAATCGCCGTCCGCCGCTCGTCGAGGCGCCGCGTCCCGCCCCGCGTGAGGCCACGCCTCCTTCCGGCGTGCGCGAGCGCGATGTTCCCGTGAGCGCCGCTCCGAGATTCGAGGATCAATCGGCGGGCTCCGAGTCGCTCGACGACTACTTCGATCGCCTCGACGCGGCGTTCGCGAACCTGGGTCCGGCCCCGAGAGCAACCGGCACGGCGGAGGAGCCGCGTCACGAGACACCGCCCCCACCTCCCGCCTCGCGCGACCGGGTTGCCCCGACGCGCGACTATTCCGAGCCGGAGTTGCGTCCCGAGCGGCCACGAACGGAGCGGCCGGCGCCCGAGCCGCCACAACTATCGCGCCCGGTGCCCCCTGCTCCCGCTCCTGCAGCACGACCGCAAGGCGTACCCGGTCATCTCGCCGATGCTTTTACGGCGCTGCTGGCCGCCGAGCAGGGACAGGCCTCGCCGGATCGTCCATCGCCACGTTCGGCGACCGCAGGCGCGGTGGTCACCGACGAGTTCGTCGACGAAATCACCCGCCGCGTCATCGCCCGCCTCACCGACGACCTGGTCCGGGACATCGTCAGCGACACGGTGCTGCATGTCGCCGACCGTCTGGTGCGGCAGGAAATCGAGCGCATCAAACAGAAGATCCAGTAGCCCCTGGTCCCTAGGAGCGTGTCCGAGAAAGAGCAACACGCTCCTAGTAGGCCGGCTTCGCCGCCGGAATTTCGAGCGTTTTTGCGCGGCGCGCGGCGCGCGGCGCGCCTACTAGTACATGTGCTTCGTAAATAACGTTGCAATACGGTTCAGCGCGCGGTACAGTCGTCTCGGTGTCACGG
>JACPPN010000324.1 GCA_016190995.1 Acidobacteriota bacterium
CCCTTGGCGCTCTCCGCGGTTAAACACCTTCTAAAGCCCATGTCCTTACAAGTGAATCAAGTTTTCGTCGGTGCGGCTTTAGAAGCTGTTTTAGGTGCGGCCGCGGAGCGGCCGCCTAGTAACGAGGCTTCGTCGCTCCGCCTCCGGGGCCTTTCACTGGGCGGTTTGAGGCGAAGCTTCGTTAACAGCCCGTGGTGCAAGTCCGGCCGCATTCGGGGCCCCCGGCAGTCTCACTTCAGTCCGATCCTCCGCGCCTTCTCGCGAAACTTCCTCTGGTAGACGAACAGGAGCCCGCCGGCGGCGAACGCGACAACCGCCAGACCATAAGACCGGTTCTGCAGCGCCCAAATCAGGGTGAAGACGATGAGCGCGAGCGACGCGATGATGAAGACGATGTGGAACACCTTGAGCGACATGGTGCCTCCTCACTGGACCTTCTGGCCGATCGTATCCCACTGGGTGAAGAGCGGCAGGAACATCAGCACGAGGAAGAACACGACGGTCAGGACCAGCGCGCCGAACACGACGCGGCGCTCCGTGATGAGGTGCATGAAGAAGCTCGCGACCAGCGATCCCTTGGCGGCCGCGATGATGAGCGCGATCGTCACGGCGATCGGGACCGCCAGGTGGAGGTACGACGCCGCGACCGTGACGGCCGTCAGGACCAGCAGCGCGACAAAGACGCGGACGTACAGCCGCACGTGATGTCTCATGTCCCCCGCATGCAGATCGACCATGGAGGCTCCTACAGCAAGTACAGAATCGGAAAGAGGAAAATCCACACGAGATCGACGAAGTGCCAGTACACCCCGGCAATCTCGATCCGGTTCGTGAATCGCTCCGGCTCGCTCGACCACATCCGCGCCCCCGGGCCGAAGAAATATCCGTTGACGATCATCCCGCCGATGACGTGCAGGCCGTGCAGGCCCGTCAGCGTGAAGTAGATCGCGAAAAAGGTGTCGTGGGCGGGCACTTCACCCATCAGGATGTGCTCGCGGTACTCGAAGAACTTGACGGCAAGGAAGATCAGCCCTGCGAGGATCGTCAGGCCCATGTAGAGGCGGTATTTGCCGAAGTCCTTCGTCTTCAGCGACGCCCAGGACATCACCATCGTGACGCTCGAGCTGATCAGCACGAGCGTATTGAACGCCGCGAGGGGGACACTCAGGTGCTGCCAGCCGTGCGGCCATTCCTCGGCGCCCGACCGAAGCAGCACGTAGGACGAAAACAGCGCCCCGAACAGCATGACCTCCGACGCGAGAAACAGCCAGACCCCCAGCTTCGCGTTGTACAGCCCGGTGTCGGGCCGCTCCGTGACGGTATATGGGATTTCCATCGCCTCTCAGTGCCTCCCCGCCGGAATGGCGGCTGCCGTGCCCGCGGGATGGCCGGGTGGATCCGGCTGCGTCTGCGGCAGGAAGTCGGTCGGATAGCCCGGGACGCTGTACTCGTACGGGCCGCGATATGCCTCGGGCACGATCGGAAAATTGCCGTGCGGCGGCGGCGAGGGCGCGGCGGTCCACTCGATGGTGGTCGCCTCCCACGGATTGTCGGAGACCCTCCGCCCACGCCAGATGCTCAGGAAGAAGTTGATGACGAACGGCAACTGGAAGAGGAACAGCCCCCACGCCGCAAACGACATCACGGTGTTCCAATGCAGGATCGGCTGCGCGTGGGCATACTGCATCCCGCCGTCGTACAACCGCCGGTTCATCCCCTGCAGCCCCTGGATGAACATCGGCATGAAGACGAAGTTGATGCAGATGAACGATCCCCAGAAATGGACCTTGCCCAGCAGCTCGTTCATCGTGCGCCCCGTGGCTTTCGGGAACCAGTAATAGATCCCCGCAAACAACGCGAAGATCGTCCCCGGGGCGACCACGTAGTGGAAGTGGCCGATGACGTAGTACGTGTCGTGCAGGTGGATGTCGCTCGGCGCGAGACCGAGCGGCAGGCCGGTCAGGCCGCCGATACCGAACATCGGCATGAACGCCGTCGCGAACAGCATCGGCGTCGTAAAGCGGATGGATCCTCCGTACAGCGAAATGATCAGCGCGGAAAGGATGACCACCGATGGAATCGAGATGATCATGGTCGTCGTCTGGAAGAACGCGCTCATGGTGGTGCCCATGCCCGTCATGAACATGTGGTGCGCCCAGACGATGAACGACATGAAGCCGAGAAAGATGACCGAATACACCATCACGCGGTAACCCCAGAGCGGCTTGCGCGTGTTGTTGGCGACGATCTCCCCCACGATGCCCATCGCGGGCAGGATGAGCACGTACACTTCCGGGTGGGCGAGGAACCAGAACAGGTGCTGCCACAAGAGCGGCGTGCCGCCCCCGCTCACCGCCAGCGGCTGGCCGGTCACCACTAGACCGCTCGGCAGGAAAAAGCTCGTGTGCGCAACCCGGTCCATCAACTGCATGATGGCCGCGGCCTCGAGCGGCGGAAACGCGAGCAGCAGCAGGAACGCCGTGACGAACTGCGCGTGGACGAAGAACGGCAGCCGCATGAACGTCAGGCCCTTCGCCCGCAGCTGGATGATCGTGACGATGAAGTTGATCGAGCCGAGCAGCGACGAGGTAATCAGGAAGACCATGCCCACGAGCCAGGAGGTCTGACCCGGGGAGATGTCGGCGAGCGGCGCGTAGGATGTCCAGCCGGACTGCGCGGCGCCACCCGGGAGGAAGAAGCTGACGAGCATCACGACGCCGCCGACGAAGTACACCCAGTAGCTCGCCATGTTGATCTTCGGGAACGCCATGTCGGGCGCGCCGATCTGCAGCGGCATGACGAAGTTCCCGAAGCCGCCGACGGCGAGCGGCACGACGCCGAGGAACACCATGATGGTGCCGTGCATCGCGCCCAACTGGTTGTAGAACTCGGGCAGCATGATGCCGCCCGGCGCGTTCCTCTCGCCGAGCCACGATCCGATGAGCGGGATCGGCTGCCCCGGATAGGCGAGCTGCCACCGCATGATGATCATCAGGGTGAAGCCGAAGAGCAGGAAGAACAGGCCCGTGACGGCGTACTGGATTCCAATGACCTTGTGATCCTGGGAAAACACGTACTTCCGCCAAAAGCCGAGCGCGTGCTCGTGGCCGTGCGCAGGCGCGTGATCGTGCCCGTGCAGCGCAGCAGTCGCCGCCTTGTCCACCGTTGAGACTCCTTTCGGATGACAAGAAATTCTATTCTGCGGGTGTACGAAGCGCAAGAGACCAGAACGTCGGAATGCCGGCGGATGCGCGCACGCATCTCGCACGCGCGCGTTCCACATCGTGAAACGCCGGCCGTGCCTCCGACATCTTCCGGCTCCTACACGTCGGTCGCTTCCCCATGTGACCCCGCGCACGCTCCACTCAGCCGTTGATTTTCAATCTACAATCTGGAATCCGCATAGCCGAAGGGAGGACGCGTGCAGCTCGGGATGATCGGTCTCGGTCGGATGGGCGGCAGCATGATCCGCCGAATCATGGCCGCGGGACACACCGGTGTCGTCCACGATCGCGACACGGCCCGTATGGAGGAGATCGTGGCGGCGGGCGCCGTCGGGGCAATCTCGCTCGTCGAAATGGCGGCGGCCCTGGCGCCGCCGCGCGCGGTGTGGGTCATGCTTCCCGCGGGAGATCCAACGGAGCACACCGTCCTGGCGCTCGCCGATACGCTGTCGGCCGGCGACATTATCATCGACGGCGGCAACTCGCACTACAAGGATGATGTCCGGCGGGCGCGCCGGCTCCGCGCGCGCGGCATCCACCTCGTCGATGTCGGAACGAGCGGCGGAGTCTGGGGCTTCAGCCGCGGGTATTGCCTGATGATTGGTGGGGCTCACGAAGCCGTGACACACCTCGAGCCGATTTTTGCCGCGCTGGCCCCCGGCCGTGGCGACATCGCGCCCACGCCGGAACGTGATGGGCACGGCGGCACCGCGGAGCACGGATACCTGTACTGCGGCCCGCCAGGCGCCGGCCATTTCGTGAAGATGGTCCACAACGGCATCGAGTACGGCCTCATGCAGGCGTACGCGGAAGGGTTCGACATTCTCCGACAAGCCGACGCCGGTCAGCGTCCCGAAGACGAGCGGTATCGCTTCAACCTCGCGGACATTGCGGAAGTCTGGCGCCGCGGCAGCGTCGTCGGCTCATGGCTGCTCGATTTGACCGCGATGGCGCTCGCCGAGGACGGTGAGCTCGCTGGCTACACGGGGTTCGTGCAGGATTCCGGCGAAGGGCGCTGGACGATTGAGACGGCAATCGAGCAGGCGGTGCCGGCCGACGTCCTGGCCGCGGCGCTTTTCGCCCGCTTCCGATCGCGGCAGGATCACACCTTCGCGGACAAGGTGCTCTCCGCCATGAGAGCGAAGTTCGGCGGACACGTGGAGCCGTCGACGCCTTGAGTCGTTGACCCTGAATCCGGCGTCAAAAGCTCTCACCGCACAGCACGCGGAGGACGAGGAGCCTGGAAAAGCCAAGTCATCGCCCCGCGGTCTCGGCGCCCTCCGCGGTTGAGGCTTTGGAACGATGATGAGTGCAGGTAACGAAGCTCCGCCTCAAACCGTCGAGCAAGAACGTGAGGATGAGCCGTCGGCTTCGCTTCGTTACTAGTTTGCGCGGCCGCTGGGCGGCCGCGCCTAAGCTGGGCTTGCACGGAAATGTGACACATTCGTACACATTTCAGCCGTGCAAGCACGGCTAGTGAAGTGAGTCAATGCACTACACGCTATTCGAGATCTTCCGCGTTCCTGATCGCCTTTCTCGCCATCCGCGCGACGATTGTCGTGACGACGATTGTCGCGATCAGTCCGAGTATGAGGAGCATGTAGTACGCCGCTCCCTTCGGAACTGCGGTCCCTGACGCGAGCGCCGCGACGTCGCCTGCCACCTTGCCGTAGTACACGTACATTGTGATCGCTGGGATCATGCCCGTGGAGGCGATGACGTAGTCCCGCAACGTCACCGTCGTCAGGCCCAGGCCGTAGTTGAGGAAGTTGTACGGAACGATCGGACAGAGTCGGAGAAGGAAGACGATCTTCAGCCCCTCCGCGCCCACTGCGCGATCGATCGCCGCGAATCGGGGGCTCGGCGCGAGCCGCCGTTCGACGAGCGTCCGCGCCACGTACCGTGACACGAGGAAGGCCGCTGCGGCGCCCAGCGTCCCTCCGATGAACACGTAGACGATGCCTCGCGCGAGGCCGAAGAGCGCGCCGCCGGCCAGCGAGAGCAGCGAGCCGGGCGCAAACGCGACGGCGGCAACAATGTAGCCGCCGATGAAGGCCAGAGGCCCCCACGGGCCAAGCGAGTCCACCCATTCGACGAATCGAGGCGCGAACTCGACGGCCTGACGCCCCAGCAGCGCGAAAGTCCCGAGAATGACTGCGCCCAGCAGGACCAGTTCGACCTGGGCGCACGGTCGCCAGCGTCGATCCACGATCGACAGCTTATGTCATCCGGCGCGCGCGGCCTCGCGCGGGACTCGACGATCGGGGCCGGCCTCGAGGCCGGCCCTTACACGCCCTCCGTCGCCCGACGCGGCGCGTCTACTTGCGAACGTCGAGCAGACGCCCCAGATCGAATCTCTCGTCGAAGTACCGCTGTCGCCATCCCGGTCGTGCCGCGTCGAGCACCAGCGCTTCGGCCGCACCGAGTGAGTAGAATCCGATGCGGCGTCGCCTCTCGAGCGAGAAGTTCTCGAGGTCCGCCAGCATGCGCTTCCGCAGCGCGGCTGCGACGTCTGCAAAGCCTCGATAGTCGCTGAGGGACATGAAAGCCCGTGTAGCCCGATATCGAGTGGCGGCCAGCCTCGCCATCCGATACTGCGTATACCGCGCCACCCCTTCCTGCCAGATCTGAAAGGCCAGGTACCGGTACGGCTCCTCGGCCACGGCCTCACGGACGACTTGCCGGGCGGTCAAACAGGCGCGGAATTCCTTGTCGAACGAGGCGGAGCCGACGGCTCGCACGGTTCTGGCGAGCTGACGTCCCCATGCGGCAAACACCTCCTGCAGCCGGCCATCGTCGTAGGGAAACGGATAGTTCAGCATCCACGTGCCACTGCTGTCACCATGCGCGAGATCCAGCCTCTCCGCGTCGCGGTAGTAGTTTGGCGCCGTGTACTGGAACTGATGAAAGTGCTCGTGAAGCAACGTCACCACCCAGTGGGTGGAATCCGACGCCTCCGTCCGCTCCGCCTGGCCGACGACGATTGTGGGAAGCGCGCTCACGGCTGGGAAGGTGGCGAGGAGATTCAACGGTTGAGTGCGTGCACGGGCGAAGATCGTGCTCTTCAGGAGACGATCGAACCCCACGGGGGCGAACCCACCGCTCGGCGGCGGATGTCGAATCAGGAATTCGCGCTCCGGCGTGACGAGAAGCAGCGCAAATGCCGTCTTCCTCCAGCCCTTCCAGAGATCATCGCCGAGGAGGTCTGCCACGCGGAACGCCTCCGCAATGCGGATGCGGTCGGCGGTCGAGAGTGTCGGCCGTACTGCCGCCTGCTCGCCCGAGCGGATTGGCAGAGGGGCGACCAGCAGAAGCAAAGCAGCGACGAAAAGGGCCAACCTCGACCGGAAGGACAAACGGTGGCCCATGACGCGAGTTAGGACGTCGCAGGGGCGTCGAGGGTCGAGCTGAGCGGGAATTCGGGTTTTTTTACGCGTGGGACACGTTCCAGTTGGAGGCATTCGCTTTGCTTGCGCATCACGCATGAGGTACCACGTCCGCCGTTGCAGCGTGCTTCGAGTGCTGACGCTATACTCCCCTCGTGCCGTTCGCGCCCGAGTACGTCAAGTACGTCCTTAACGAGAACTTCGAAGACGCGAAGACGCTGTTTCTATCGCCCCTGATGGCGATTCACTACGCGCACCTGGCGATGCTTGCGCGTCAGGGAATCGTCTCCCGTCCTGACGCCCGTCGCCTGCGCGACGCGCTCGACTCGATATCAGAAAGCGACGTGCGGGCGGCGGCCTTCGATGCCGGCTTCGAAGATCTCTTCTGTTACCTCGAGAGCCTTCTGGCCAAGACCTGCGGCGACGACGTCGCGGGCCGGCTGCACACGGCCCGCAGCCGCAACGACGTCGACATGACGATGTACCGGATGCGGCAGCGGGAATTCATTCTCGGGTTCCTGTCGTCCACATTCGACCTGCGCCGTACCTTCCTCGACATCGCCGCCGAACACCGCGAGACCGTCTTTCCGGCGCATACCCACACGCAGCCGGCGCAGCCGACCACCATTGCCCACTACATGCTGGCCGCGGTCGAGCAGCTCGAACGGGATGCGGTCAGGCTCACAGCCGCCTACGAGAGCACCAACCGCAGCCCGCTCGGCGCCTGCGCCATCACCGGGAGCGGCTTTCCCGTCGATCGCCAGCTCACGAGCGATCTGCTGGGATTCTCCGGGCCAACCGGCAACACGTACGGCAGCATCGCGACAGTTGACTATCTGCTCGAGAGCGCGTCGGCCGCGGCCGTCACGCTCGCCGGAGTGGGGCGGATCGTCCAGGATCTGCTGTTGTGGTGCACGGCGGAGTTCGAGTACCTGCGTCTGTCGGAGGGGTTCGTCCAGAGCAGCAGCATCATGCCCCAGAAGCGCAACCCGGTCGCGCTCGAGCACGCGCGCGCAATTGGCAGCAAGGCGCTCGGCCAGGCGATCGGAATCATGTTGAGCGTGCACAACACCCCCTTCGGCGACATCGTCGACACCGAAGACGACCTCCAGCCGCTAGTCTTTGCGATGTTCCGCGACGCGACGCGGGCAGTGAAGCTGGTGGCGGCGACGATGCGGCGGGCCGAGTTCGATGCCCAAAGGCTCCGAACACGCGCCGCCGAGGGGTGGATCACGATCACGGAGCTGGCGGACACGCTGACGCGCGAGCACGGTCTGTCGTTTCGAGCGGCGCACGAGATCGCCGCACGCTTGATTGCGTTTTGCCGGCAGCATGCGGACGTGCCGCTGGCCGCAGCGCTCGCGCTCGTCTCGGGGGAAGTTGCCGGATCGCCGATCCGGTACGCGGACGAACGCCTTGCGGAGCTTCTCAGCCCCGAGCATTTCGTGCGGGTGCGGCGCACGCCCGGCGGTCCCGCACCAGAGGAAACGGCCCGCGCCGTCACCGTGTCGCGCACGACGTTGGCGCACGACGAGGCGGCATGGACCGACATGCGGCAGGCGCTCGAGGCGGCCGAAGAGCGGCTTCGCACCGAGACTACGTCACTGTAGCCCAAGGTTCAACGTCGGGTCCGGTCCTCGCGACGGCGTAGACGTACGTAGTGTCCGGCTTGAGCCGGACCTCGGCGGATCTCCGGCTTCAGCCGGACTTTCACACAAGCACCGAATGTCCCGCCGAACACGCTCGATGCGGCTGATCTACGCGGCGGTCATCGTCATCGAAGCTGTCGTCATTGCCGCCCTCTGGGCGCTCGGGTCGTATTTCGGCGGGTAACTGTCGACTGCCAACTGTCGACTGTTGACGATCGATTTCTCCATGTCCTTGCTCGATTGGCTGATCGTCGCGGCTTATCTCGTCTGGATCGTCTACGACGGTCTCAAGCGGTCGAAGGCGACCGACGAGGTCGAGGGCTATTTCCTCGCGAACCGGATGCTGCCCTGGTGGGCGGTCGGGCTGTCGGTCATGGCGACGCAGCTCAGCGCCATCACGCTCGTCGGCACGACCGGCCAGGGATACGAGGACGGACTGCGGTTCATCCAGTTCTATTTCGGTCTTCCGATCGCGATGGTGATCCTCTCGCTCACCCTCGTGCCGTTCTTCTATCGCGCGAAGGTGTACACCGCGTACGAATATCTCGAAAGGCGCTTCGATGCCAGGACGCGCTCTCTCGCGAGCCTGCTGTTCCTGCTCTCGCGGGGCTTATCCGTCGGGGTCATCATCGCGGCGCCCGGCCTCATCCTGTCGATCGTGCTTGGCTGGAACCTGCCGCTGACGATCCTTGCCATTGGCCTGCCGACCGCGCTCTACACAATGGTCGGCGGCGTGCAGGCGGTTACCTGGACCGACGTGAAACAGATGGCGGTGATTCTGGCGGGCGTCGTCGCGACGGTCGTGGCGCTCCTGTGGGGAATGCCGTCGGACCTGAGTTTCGGTGATGCGCTGCACCTGGCCGGGGCGACCGGCCGCCTGCAGGCTATCGATTTGAAGCTCGATCTGCACGAGACGTACACATTCTGGTCGGGTCTTATTGGGGGACTCTTCCTGATGGTGTCGTACTTTGGCTGCGACCAGAGCCAGGTTCAGCGGTACCTGACCGCTCGATCGATCGACGAGGGCCGGGGTTCGCTCCTCATGAGCGCGTTCGTGAAGATTCCCTTGCAGGTGCTCATCCTGCTCACGGGCGTGCTCGTGTTCGTCTTCTATCTCTTTCAGCAGCCGCCGATGCTGTTCAATCAGGAGTACGAGCGCCGCGTCCGCGCGAGCGGCCGCGCAGCCGACTACGCGACGCTCGACGCGCAGTTCGCGCAGGCGTACGAGGGCCGCCGGCAGGCGGCGGCCGGGTACGTGGCTGCACGCAGCTCGAATGATGCCGGCCGGATTGCCGCGTCGCGCGAGGCGTTCGTGCGCGCGGATCGCGAGGCCCACGCCGTTCGGGCCCGCGCCACGTCTCTCGTCAGGGAGGTCTCCGGCGACGAGGACTACCGCGACGTGAACTACGTGTTCCCCACATTCGTCGTCACCCGGCTCCAAATCGGCCTGGTGGGCCTCATGATTGCGGCCATCTTCGCCGCCGCCATGTCGAGCATCGCGGCGGAGCTCAATTCCCTCTCGACCGCCACGATCATCGATGTGTATCGGCGACATGTCCGCCAGGAGGCGTCGGACGCGCACTACCTCCGCGTCTCGAAGCTCGCCACCGCCGCGTGGGGCATCGTCGCGTGCGTCGTCGCCATGTATGCCGCCAATCTCGGATCGCTGATCGAGGTGGTCAACAAGTTCGGGTCGTTCTTCTATGGGTCGCTGCTGGGCGTGTTCATCCTCGCGATCGGGACGCGCTGGGCGACGGCGCGCGGCGCGTTCTGGGGCCTGGTCGCGGGCATGAGCGCCGTGGCGTACGTGGCCATGACGACGACCATCGCGTTCCTCTGGTATAACGTCATCGGGGCCGTCGCGGTCGCAGGGGTCGGAGCGGTCATCAGTCTGTTCGAGCGGCAGCGGTCGGCGCCGGCGGGCCTCGAAACACGTCCTGATTCAGTTCGATGAGAACGTGCGTGGCTTGCGGGAGCGTCGGTCTCAGAAGACGTATCGTCGCCCCGGGCTTCCTCGATCTCTCATCTGAAAATCGACGCCCCCAACCGGTGGGGGGCGAGCGCGAACGCTCTCGCGCTCATCGACGCCGCAAGACGCCGCGGCCTCGACGTCGGCGCGGACCAGTGTGCGGGCGGGGGTGCATACCGGCGCGCGCCCGGGCCAGGTGTTCAGGTCGGAGCGGAAGAGTCGCCCGGCAAGCTGAACCGCCGGTCATTGGATCACTTCCGGTCCGGCCAAAGCCGGATTACAGGTAACGGATCTCGAGCTCAGCAACTGCGAGATGGCCCGTTTTCTCACAATTTCCACCCTCTGACGGCTCGAGCCTCACGCTGAGGGGTTGCAAAAAACTACGCAGGATGGTACTTTTAAGTGCGACTCTTTTGGTCGGATATGTACTGAAGGGTCGGCCGCTTGGGCGGGCGTGATGCCGCCCGGGCGGGACTGCAGCAGGAGAAACCGATGCCCACCGCAACGCGTACGATCGAGGAGCTTACCTCGAAAGAATACAAGTATGGCTTTGTCACCGAGATCGAGTCCGAAACGGTCCCGCCGGGTCTCGACGAGGACGTGATCCGACTGATTTCGGCGAAGAAGCACGAGCCCGAGTGGCTGCTCGACTGGCGGCTCAAGGCGTATCGGACCTGGCTCACGATGCCGGAACCCACGTGGGCGAACGTCAAGTTCGAGCCGATCGACTATCAGGCGATTGCCTACTACTCGGCGCCGAAGAAGCGGCCACGGCTCGAGAGCCTCGACGAAGTCGATCCGGAGGTTCGGCGCACGTTCGAGAAGCTGGGAATTCCGCTCGAAGAGCAGAAGATGCTGGCCGGCGTCGCGGTCGATGCCGTCTTCGACAGCGTCTCGGTGGCGACGACGTTCAAGGAGAAGCTGGCCGGGCTGGGGATCATTTTCTCGTCCTTCTCGGACGCGGTGCAGAGCCATCCCAATCTCGTGCGCAAGTATCTCGGCAGCGTCGTCCCGTACTCCGACAACAAGCACGCGACGCTCAACTCCGCCGTCTTCAGCGACGGCTCGTTCTGTTACGTGCCGAAGGGCGTTCGCTGCCCGATGGAGCTGTCGACGTACTTCCGCATCAACGCGGCCAACACGGGTCAGTTCGAGCGCACGCTCATCATCGCGGACGAGGGCGCGTACGTGAGCTACCTCGAAGGCTGCACCGCTCCGATGCGCGACGAGAATCAGTTGCACGCGGCCTTGGGCGAGCTCATCGCGCTCGACAACGCACGCATCAAGAACTCGACGGTTCAGAACTGGTATCCGGGAGACCAGGAAGGCAAGGGCGGCATCTACAACTTCGTCACCAAGCGCGGCGACTGCCGCGGCGCGAATTCGCATATCTCCTGGACCCAGGTCGAGACCGGCTCGGCGATCACCTGGAAA
>JACPPN010000326.1 GCA_016190995.1 Acidobacteriota bacterium
ATCTGACGCAGTTCAGCCAGTTCTTCCCGGAGAAGCGCGACTTCTTTCTGGAGAACTCCGGCATCTTCTACGTCGGCGACGCCGCGCGGAACCAACGGCGCGTCAACATCACCCCGACGCCTGACACGGACATGCTGCTGTTCTTCAGCCGCCGGATCGGCTTGACAAGATCGGGCAACCCGATTCCCATTGTCGGCGGCGCGCGCCTGACCGGGCAGGCCGGAGGCCTGAGCGTCGGGGCGCTCACCATTCAGACGCGCTCGACCGAGTCGTCACCGGCCAACAACTACACGGTCCTTCGCGCGCGCAGGAACATCTTGGCGACCGGCGACGTCGGCGCCATCTTCATGAGCCGTCAATCCGCCGATCGGGCCGGCGATTACAACCGCGTGTACGGCGTCGATTCGTACGTGCGCGTGCTCGGCAACCTGGACTTGAGCACGTTTTTCGTCAAGACCTCAACGCCGGGCTTCGGCGACGGCCAGTACACCGCGCGAGGGTCCTACAACTGGGAGGGCAACTTCTTTCACAGCAAAGGTGGCTTCATGTCGGTGGGGAGCCACTTCAACAACGATCTCGGATACTACCGCCGGATCGACACGCGCAAATGGTTTACCGATACGGGCTTCCGGCCGCGGTTCAAGGCGCTTCAGAAGCGCGGCATCCGCGAGCTCCACCCCCACTTCCTTTGGAACTACTACACCGACCATCACGGCAGGCTGACCGGCAAGCAGTTCCACAACGGGTTCAGCCTCTTCTTCAACAACGGGGGGAACACGCAGCCGGCGCTCAACCAGCGCTACGAGATCATCACGCAGCCGCTGCGCCTCCATCCCCGCGCGGCGCCCATCCCGCCGGGCGCGTACGGCTGGAACGAGTTCAACTGGACCACCAATACCGACGCCAGCCGCGCCCTCTCGGGCGCCTTCAGCTTCACGACGGGCGGGTTGTGGAGCGGCACGCAGCGCTCGGTCAACCTCAACGCGACCGTGCGGCCCACCTACCGGTTCTGGGTGAACGTGCAGATGCAACGCACCTCGGCGACGCTCAGGGTGCCGCAGACGAAGTTCGTCACGACGCTCTGGACGATGCGGACGAACTACTCGTTCACGACGAACATGTTCCTGGATTCGCTGCTGCAGTACAACCGCGACGTCGATCAGATCAGCGCTAACGTCCGCTTCAACTTCATTCACCGTCCCTTGAGCGACCTGTTCATCGTCTACAACGAGCAACGGTTCATGACGACCGACGCGATCCCGCCGGGCCGCGGCCTCATCCTCAAGTTCACCCGCATGATGGCGTTCTAGCGTGGTGGCACGTCCCCCTGGAAGGCGACACGCATCCGACGTCCAGCGAAGAGGTACCCGGGGCATCGCCCAGCGCGCCAAGGTGAAGATCTCGCCGCCCGAGTTCGCCCGGTGACGGAATGCCGTCAACGTGGCAGGACCTGCCGTTGGGTCGGCCGGACGCGTTCGATGAAGAACATCTGGACATGGGCCTGGCTTTGACCCTAATCTGTAGGTTCCAGGCGCCGGCTCCCGGCGCAACTTCCTGCGGTCTACCACGGAGGGATTTGTGCGCGTAATTTGTGTTGCGGCGCTCGCCCTGAGCCTTGCCGCCGCGGCGACGGCCGCCGCGAACGAGAGACCCAAGGCGCTTGGCGACGACGCGCTGCGGTCGCCGGACGGCCGCCTGCAAGTTACGGCGGCGCGCGCCACGACGCCACCGAAGATTGATGGGACGCTGGACGACGAGTTGTGGCTGCGTGCCGAGCCGGTGAGCGGATTCGTACAGGCGGAACCGCAGGAGGGGAAGCCCGCTTCGGAGCCCACGGAGGTCCGCCTCGCCTACGACGCGCAGAACCTGTACATCGCCGCCTACTGCTACGACCGCGAGCCCGATGCGCTCGTCGTCAACGACATCCGCAAGGACTTCCAGAACGGCGAACAGGACACCTTCGAGGTCATCATCGACACGTTTGGCGACCGGCGAAACGGGTACGTCTTCATGACGAATCCCGCGGGCGCGCGCGGGGATCGCCAGGTGTCGGGCGAGGGGCGCGAGACGAACGCGAGCTGGGACGCCGTGTGGTTCGTGCGGGCGCGCCGGGTGGCCGACGGGTGGACGGCGGAAATGGCGATCCCGTTCAAGTCGCTCCGCTTCAAGAGCGGCGAGGCGCACGCCTGGGGCATCAACTTCAGCCGCCGCATCCGGCGCAAGAACGAAGTGGATTACTGGTCGCCGGTGCCGCGCGCGTACGAACTGACGCGCATCTCGCTCGCGGGCAATCTCGCGGGCCTGTCGGCCACGACCGCCGGCCGCAACCTGCGCATCAAGCCGTACGTGCTGGGCAGCGCGGTGCGGCCGACGGGTGGGGAAGCGTATGACGGTACGGCGGACGTGGGGTTCGATCTAAAGTACGGCGTCACCCCCGCCCTCACGCTCGACGTGACCTTCCGGCCCGATTTCGCGCAGGCGGAGGCCGACGAGCAGCAGGTGAACCTCACGCAGTTCAGCCAGTTCTACCCCGAAAAGCGGGACTTCTTCCTGGAAAACTCGGGCATCTTCTACGTCGGCGACGCAGCGCGCAACAACCGCCGCGTCGACAACATCAATCCGACGCCCGATACCGACATGCTCCTGTTCTTCAGCCGTCGCATCGGGTTGACGCCAGCCGGGACACCGATCCCCATCGTCGGCGGGGGCCGCTTGACGGGTCGAGTCGGCGGCCTGAGCATCGGGGCGCTGAGCCTGCAGACGCGCCGCACCGGCGCCACACCGGCGAACAACTACACGGTGTTGCGCGTCCGGCAGAACGTGTTCCGCGCGGGCGACATCGGCGCCATCTACATGAGCCGGCAGGCTACCGACGGCAGCGGTGGCTACAACCGTGTGTACGGGATCGACTCGTATCTGCGCCTCTTCGGCAATCTCGACCTCAGCACGTTCGCCGTCAAGACCGAGACGCCGGGACTTCACGGCGGCGACTACGCCGTGCGCGCCTCATACAACTGGGAAGGCAACTTCTACCACAACAAGGGCGGCTTCATGACCGTGGGTCGGAACTTCAACAACGACCTCGGCTACTACCGCCGGATCGACACGCGCAAGTGGTTCATCGATACGGGCCTCCGGCCCCGGCCGAAGTGGTTCCGCGAGCACGGCGTCAAGGAGCTTCACCCGCACATCCTCTGGAACTACTACACGAACCAGCAGGGGCAGGTCACCGGCAAGAGCAACCACAACGGCTTCACGTTCTTCTTCCATGACGGCGGCAGCATTCAACCCGCGTTCAATCAGCGATACGAGGTGATTACCCGGCCGCTGCGGCTGCACCCCAAGGCGCCAGCGGTGCCTGCCGGCTCGTACGCCTGGAATGAGTACAACTGGAGCTACAAGTCGAACATGAGCCTGCCGATCTTCGCCGAAGTCAGCTGGACCTACGGGGGACTGTGGAGCGGAACGCAGCGCTCACTCAGCGCAACCGTCACCCTGCGGCCGCACTACAGGTTCTGGATAGAGACGCAGATGCGACGCACGGCCGCCAAGCTCGATCTGCCACGCACCAAGTTCGTCCGGAACCTCTGGACGATGCGGACGAACTACTCGTTCACCACGAACATGTTCTTCGACTCGCTGCTCCAGTACGACCGCGATCTCGACCAGCTGAACGCCAACGTGCGCTTCAATTTCATCCATCGTCCCCTGAGCGACTTGTTCATCGTCTTCAACGAGTCGCGGTTCATGACGTCGGATGCGGACACTCCCGGCCGCGGGATCATCGTCAAGTTCACCCGGATGATGACGTTCTAGCCAAGATTCCGAAGGCTCCTGATTCACCACAGAGGACACGAAGAGCACAGAGGAGGCGCTAGCAGTGTTCGGACTCCGCGGGCTCTCCTGCGCTCTGTGGCGGGCCGTCTTCTCGGGGCTGCCCGACAACGAGCCGACGGCCGTCACTCGCACGTCAACAGCACTCATTCTTCCAACGAGGGTCTTGATGAAACCTACAGGTCCGCTGCGGTGGATGCTCGGCGCCGTCCTGCTGCTGGCGGGAACGTCCCCGCGCGCGCAATCGCCAATCATCACGTTCGATCGCTATCACACCTACGCCGACTTCACCGACACGCTCCAGCGGCTGGCGCGCGAGTACCCGAATCTCGTCTCGGTCGCCGAAGCAGGCAAGAGCCTCGAAGGACGATCGGTCTGGGCGGTCACCATCACCAACCGGGCGACCGGCGCGCCCGAGCAGAAGCCAGGCATGTACGTGGACGGCAGCACGCACGCCGGCGAAGTCACCGGCGGCGAGGCCGCACTGCACCTCGCCCACTCTCTGGCGACGCAGTACGGCAAGGACCCGCTGGTCACCGAAGCCTTGGACACGCGGACCTACTATGTCATTCCACGCGTCAACCCCGACGGCGCGGAGATCTATCTGACGGGCAAGTACCCCAAGAACCCGAACGCCATCGACGACGATCGCGATGGCCGCGTCGATGAGGATGGGCCGGAGGATCTCAACGGCGATGGGGTCATTTCCTATATGCGGATCCGCGATCCGAATGGTCCTTTCCGCACCGACCCGTCAGAGCCGCGCCTGATGCAGCCGCGCAAGGGCAGCGAGACGGGCGAATGGCGTATCGTGGGCCAGGAAGGCACCGACAATGACGGGGACGGCCGCGTCAACGAAGACGGGCCGGAAGGGCTCGGCACCGTCAGCAACCGCAACTACCCCGTCGGGTGGTGGAGCAGCGAAGAGGTGGCGCACGGGCAGGGCCGTTATCCGCTGTCAGAGCCGGAGGCCAAAGCACAGGTCGACTGGGTGCTTGGCCATCCCAACATCAACGGCCTGATCACCTACCACACGCATTCCGGTCTCATCCTGCGTCCCTACGCGCACCATCCCGACGATGCGCTCATCCGAAAGGATCTGCCGTACTTCGAAGGTATCGGGGCGTTCGGGACCGAGATCACCGGCTACAAGCTGGCCTCGTCGTACGCCGACTTCACCCCCGACCCGTCGCAGCCGCGGCAGGGCACGTTCAAGGACTGGGCCTACGTGAACAACGGGATCATCGCGTGGACGATCGAGATCTGGAAGGCGCCGGGCGAAGAAGGCCTGTCGGCCTTCACCGGGCTCGACCAGCGCCGGCTGGTGCAGTTCGTCGATCAAAACCTCGGTGGCCGCGGCATCGTCCCCTGGAAGCCGTACAAGCATCCGACGTACGGCGACGTGGAGATCGGGGGCGTCGAACAACGGTTCGTCGTGCAGAACCCGCCGCCGGAGTTCCTCGAGAAGGAGATCTCGAAGGTCACCCGCTTTGCCATTGTCCAGGGCCTGATGTCGCCGCTCGTGCGCGTCGTGCAAGCGGGATCGGAGGACCTCGGTGGAGGGATTTTCCGTGTTCGCGCCGGCGTGCAGAACCAGGGATACTTGCCAACCGCAATCCCTCGGGCCGAGGCGCTCAAGATTGCCCGTCCGGTGACGGTGTCGCTTGGCGGCTCCGAGCTGCTGTCCGAGCCAGGCACCCACGAGATCGGCACGCTCCCCGGCTGGGGGCCGGTCCCTGAAGCCGGGCCCGGATTCGGATTTACCGGTCAAGGCGCTCCCGTGAAACGCGTGTCCTGGATCGTTCGGGGGAAGCCGGGCGATGAGGTCACGATTCGCGCCGGCAACGATCGTGGCGGACGCCACGAGCGGAAGCTGCGGCTCGAAGCGCGGCGCGTGACCAACTAGCGCTCGGCCGCCACCGCACGTGCGTCAGCATTCCCTCGGACTGTCGCGATCCGTCGCCGGGTTGATCGCCTCTGGCGGGTCCCTGAAGGAACCGCTCGATCGGACCGAGCAGCGAATTGATGCCGGTGCCTCGAGTCGGACACTCCCGCGCCACCGGGTTGGTTTGCGCCGCCTGGCGAGAGGGCGGCCCGCTCGCTCCGCCAGGCTCGCTCTCCTGTTGGTCCTCGCGACCGGGTGCGCCGCGGTCGCACAGGCGCAGCCAAGCTCCAAGGATGTCATCGACGGGCCCCCTCCGCCGGCCCCGCCGGAGGTCATGACCCGCGACGCCGCGGGACGCGCGACCATCCGGGCCGTGCGAGTGGATACACCGCTCCGGATCGACGGCGTGCTCGACGAGGGGCCTTATCGCACGATTCCGGCCATCGCGGGCTTTCTACAGCAGGAACCGCGCGAAGGACAGCCCTCGACCGAGAAAACCGAGGCGTGGGTGCTGTTCGACGATCGAAACCTGTACGTCGCCGCACGGTGCTGGGAGTCCCACCCCGGGCGCGCCGTGGCGAACGAGATGCGGCGCGACAGCATCAACATCTACCAGAACGACAACTTCGGCGTGATCCTCGATACGTTTTACGACCGTCGCAACGGGTTCCTCTTCTACACGAACCCGCTCGGCGGCATGGTGGAGACCTACATCACGGACGAGCGCGACAGCAATCGCGACTGGAATACCGTCTGGTACGTGAAGACACGGCGGTTCGATCGCGGCTGGACGGTCGAGATGGCGATCCCCTTCAAGTCGCTACGCTACCGAGCCGGCGGTTCGCAGGTGTGGGGCATCAATTTCCGGCGCATCATCCGGTGGAAGAACGAGCTGACGTTTCTGACGCGCATTCCCGCCGCCTACAGCTCGCGCGGGATGCAGAAGCTGTCGTCGGCGGCCACGCTGGTCGGCATCGAGCCGCCACCTTCGTCGCGCAACCTGGAGATCAAGCCGTACGCCCTGGCGGACGTGACAACCGATCGGGTTTCGTCTCCGCCGCTGGCGAATCACCTGGGCAGCGAGGCAGGGTTCGACGTGAAGTACGGCGTGACGCGCAGCCTCACGTTCGACTTCAGCTACAACACCGATTTCGCGCAGATCGAGGAGGACGAGCAGCAGGTGAACCTCACCCGCTTCAGCCTGTTCTTCCCCGAGAAGCGGGACTTCTTTCTCGAAGGGCAAGGCATCTTTGCGTTTGGCGGGGTCCTGAACCCGCGCCTGACCGGGGGTGGCGGGCCGGGCGAGACGCCGGTGCTCTTCTTCAGCCGGCGCATCGGTCTCGTCGACGGCCGGCCGGTGCCGATCGAGGCGGGTGCACGGCTCAGCGGGAAGGCGGGCAGGTACAGCGTCGGCATCCTCAGTCTTCAAACGGGCGAGGATCGCCGGGCGGGCGCCGCGGCCGCGAATTTCTCGGTCGTACGGATCAAGCGGGACATCCTGCGCCGGAGCAACATCGGCCTGATTTTCACGAACCGCTCGCCGTCGCTCGAGAAGGGCGGCGCGAACCAGGCGGTCGGCATCGACGCCAATCTCTCCTTGTTCAGCAACCTGACGATTGTCGGATACGTAGCGCGCACGCGAACGCCGCGGCTGGGCAGGGGCGACGACTACAGCTATCGCGGGACCTTCGATTATGCAGGCGACCGGTACGGCCTGCTGGTCGAGCGCATCTCGGTGGCGGATCGGTTCAATCCGGAGGTGGGATTCGTCCGGCGCGCGGCGTTCGCGCGGAGCTATGTTCAGGGCCGGTTCAGCCCGCGGCCGCGATCGATCCGCTCGATTCGCAAGATCAACTTCGAAGGCACGCTGGACTACTTTACAAACACGGCGGGGAAGCTGGAGAGCCGGCAGGTCCTGGGAACGATCCGGACAGAGCTCAGCAGCGGCGATTCGTGGACCGTCGAACACGAGCGGAGCCTGGAATCGCTCGTCAACCCCTTCGTTGTCGGCGACGACGTCGCAATCCCCGTGGGCAGCTATGGGTTCACGAGCTGGCGATCGAGCTATCAGCTCGGCCCACAGCGCAAAGTATCCGGCACGATCTCCGGGTCACACGGCGAGTTCTACAACGGCCGGCGGTCGGACGCAGGCTACCGGGGCCGGGTGGAAGTGACCCCCCGCCTGTCGATCGAGCCGGGCGTGACGGTGAACTGGATCGCCGTCCCGCAGGGACGCTTCGTCACGAAACTGGCGAGCACACGCGCGACCTTCACGTTTACGCCGAGGATTCTCGTCGCGGCCTTGATGCAATTCAACTCGGAGAGCAGCCTGGTGACCACGAGCGTCCGGTTTCGGTGGGAGTACCAGGCTGGCAGCGATCTGTTCGTGGTCTACACGGACGGGCGCGACACGCTCGAGGCGCCTTCCTCGGCACTCCTGAACCGCAGCCTGGCGCTCAAGCTGACGCGCCTCGTGCGGTTCTAGTGGCTATCTCTGGGGCTTGCGCTGAAGGACCGCGCTGCGTGCGTGACTCGTCCGGGGGCAAGTGCGGCGCGGTTTCGCCGGTCGCGACGATTGTTCTCGTCGTGTCGATTGATCCGTAGACCCACAGGATCCTGAGCCGCCCGTCGCCGGTATTGACGAATCGATGCGCGAGCCCTGCCGGGACGAACGCCGCGTCGAATGGCTCCAGCGTGTGCCGCGTGCCCTCGACCTCGCATACGGCGCTTCCCTCGAGAATGACGATGCATTCGTCCGTGTTGTGGCTGTGGAGAGGAATGCCCTGGCCGGGCGGGAAGACCGTCATGCCCGTCAGAAATGTACGCGCGCCGCACGAAGGCTCGGCGAGCGGGACGCTGTAGATGCCGCCACCGCGCTCGACGCGCCGGGCATCGTCGAGCCGAAAGATTCGAGCGGCTGAAGAATCGTGTGACATGATTGATCCTGTTCGGTGGAAAGTCCGCGAGGCGGTCCTTGCCCCGATGCGCGTCACTATATCCTGTCTTCACCAGATCCGGGCTCGAATCCCGAACCCCCGAATCCCGAATCCCGAATCCCGAACCCCGAGCCCCGACTGAAGGCACTTCCGCGGTAAAATGCCCGGAACTTCTCAGACGAGCGGCGTTATTCACCACAGAGGGCACAGAGAAGATCGGCGCATCGAACCAGTAGGCATTGAGTCATCGATCTCATGGTCGTTCGACTGGGAGATCAATGGGCCAATGACGGATGACTGAGTTTCTTGTCTCTGTGACCTCTGTGCTCTCTGTGGTGAGATTCTCGGTGGTGAACCTGTCACTGTACAGGAGGAACCATGCGGAAGACCTGTTCCGGACCGCGCCTGATTCTCGCTGCCCTGCTGGCCGTGGCGGTCGGACCGACCGCCAGCGTGCTCGCCCAGCGGGGGCGCGCCGAGCCGCGCCACGAAGCTGCAGCGGATGACCGCGATCCGCTCCGTCCGGCGCCGAGCCGCGCCGCCAACGAAGGCGCCGGGCCGTTCAAGACCCTCGTCATCCGCGGCGCGATGCTCATCGACGGCAGCGGCGGACCTCCGCAGGGCCCCGTCGACATCATCGTCGAGAACAATCGGATCAAGGCGATCCGCGCCGCCGGCACGCCCGGACTCCCGCCGCGATCGAATCGTCCACCCGAGAAGCCGGAGCACGAGGTGGACGCGACCGGCATGTACGTGTTGCCCGGCTTCGTCGACTTGCACGTTCACGCCGGCGGCTCGCCCAAAAATCCGGAAGCGGAATACGCGTACAAGCTCTGGTTGGCGCACGGCGTCACGACGGTGCGCGGCGTTCCCATCACATCGAACGATCTCGCGGTGAAGGAGAAGGAGCGCAGCGCGCGCAACCAGATTGTCGCGCCGCGCATCTTCAACTACCAGCGGCCGGGCGGCGGCTGGGACAAGGGACCGGTGGACACGCCGGATGCAGCACGCGAGTACGTCCGCTGGGCCGCCAACAATGGCATCGACGGCTTGAAGCTGGGCGCGGAGCGCCCGGACATCATGGCGGCGCTCCTCGACGAGGCGAAGAAGAACGGGCTGGGATCCACGGCGCATCTAGGACAGACCGGCGTCGCCCAGATGAACGCCATCAAGGCGGCGCGTCTCGGGCTCGGAACCGTGACGCACTTCTACGGCCACTTGGAGTCGCTGCTGCAGGACTACGTCGTCCAGCCCTGGCCCGTGGATCAGAACAACAGCGACGAGCAGCACCGCTTCGGGCAGGTTGCGCGCCTCTGGGACAAGATCCATCCGGCGGGCAGCCCTGAATGGAAGGCGTACCTCGAGGAGCACCTGAAGCTCGGGACGACCTTCGATCCGACGATGACCATCTACTCGGCGGGGCGGGACGTCATGCGGTTCCGCAACGCCGACTGGCACGACAAGTACACGCTCCCGTCCCTGATGGACTGGTATACGCCCAATCGCAGCAATCACGGCTCATACTGGTACTACTGGACGACGCATGACGAGGTCGCGTGGCGGAACTTCTACCAGGTCTGGTTCAGGCTGGTCAACGACTACAAGAAGATGGGCGGCCGCGTGACAACGGGCTCCGATTCGGGATTCATCTACCAGACGTACGGCTTCGGCTACATCAATGAGCTGGAGATGCTGCAGGAGGCTGGCTTTCATCCGCTGGAAGTGGTCCAGTCGGCGACGATGAACGGCGCCCTGACGCTGCACGAGCCCAGGGGGAGGCCGATCGACTTCGGCGTCGTGCGGTCGGGCCTCCTCGCCGACCTGGTGATCGTCGATCAGAACCCGCTCGAGAACTTCAAGGTGCTCTATGGGTCGGGGGCGGTGAAGCTGAACGACAAGACAGGCAAGGTGGAGCGCGCCGGCGGTATCAAGTACACGATCAAGGACGGGATCGTGTACGACGCGAAGAAGCTGCTCGCCGATGTCGCCGCGATGGTCGAGAAGCAGAAACGCGAACGGTCCCGTCAGACGACGAGCCAGCAG
>JACPPN010000319.1 GCA_016190995.1 Acidobacteriota bacterium
GCACCTGGACGAGGCCGAGCCCAGCCAGTTTCTCCATAGCCAGGTAGATTTTCGAGCTCGGGACGCTGCCCTCGCGGCACAACGTCGCCGCGTCCGCCACGCCGCAGAGCATGAGGGCCATCAGGGCCTTTCGTTCGCAGAGCGTCAGTCCCACGTGCTCCAGCTGCTCGGGATCGGCCAGGCGCATGAGCCGATTATCTACTCCTATGAGTAGTTGAATCCATTCGCAGGGCCGTAGCACAGTGTGTAGGCACTGGGGCGCCGCAAAGGACGACGCTGTGAGTCAATCGGTCCCTGGACGCGTGATGCCGATGATCGTCGTCAGGTCGGTGGATGCGATCCGTAACTTCTACGTGGATGCGCTCGGATTCACGCACGTGATGGGGATGGTCGGCAAGGACGGCAAGCTCGATTTCTGCACGGTCGTGATGGGCAACGCGCGGATCATGTTCATGCGAGCTCCCGGCGACGCGCCGTCACCCGGCGGCAAGCAGCCGGTCGAGATCTACCTTGAAGTGGAGGATGTCGACGCCCTTCACAACCGTCTGAAGAAGAACGGCGTCGCCATCAGCGATCCGCTCACCTTGCAATGGTGGGGCGATCGGACCTTCAAAGTCCTTGATCCGAATGGCTACGAGATTTGGTTCTATACGAACGTCGCGGAGCCGACGCCCCCGCACGGGGCGAAGCTCGTCTGAACGAAACCTGCCGATTGGAGCGTCATGCGAATCGCTGATCCCTACGTCGAAGAGCTCACGAGCGAAGCCTCGACGACGAGGCGCGTCTTGGAACGTGTGCCTGAAGCGCGTCTGAACTGGCGGCCCCATGAGAAGTCCATGTCGCTCGGGCAGCTGGCCCTACACGTGGCGACGCTGCCTCGGCAGCTGACCGAATTCGTGACCGGCGATGCGCTCGACTTCGGCGCCGCGGCCGGTGTGCCGCCGACTGTCAGCAGTCACCAGGAACTCCTGGCCGCATTCGCGTCCAGCACCGAGCAGGCGCAGTCGTACCTGGCGACTCTGAGCGATGAACGCGCGAGAGCGACGTGGCGACTCATGGCCGGGGGCCGAGAATTGTTTGCGGCACCGCGCGCGGCCGTTCTACGGTCGTTCCTGTTTAATCACTGGTATCACCACCGTGGACAGTTGCTCGTCTACCTGCGACTGCTCAACGTACCGGTACCATCGGTCTACGGACCCACCGCTGATGAAAACCCGTTTGCGGATGCTTAATGCTGTCATGCCGCTGAGGTCGCGCCGCCTGACGAGGAGTAGGATCGGCCCGAGCATGTTCGGGGAAGGGAGGACCTATGGCGGATATCGACACGGCTCTCGAGGCAAGCAAAGATGCGATGGAGCAATTGATCATCGCCGGCGAGCGGACAGGGACCACCTGGACTTCGCCACGTGCGCCGGGGAAGTGGTCGCCCAGCCAAATCGTGGAGCACGTCGCCCGCTCGCTTGAGGAGTCGGCGAACATGGCGGCTGGCCGTCCCTCAAAATTTCCAAGGCTCCCCGGTGTCGTTCACCCGATCGTCCGGGGCCTGCTGTTCAAGCGCGTGCTGAGGAAAGCAGCGTTCCCCAGGGCGAAGACCAACAAGGCGATGGATCCCGCGAGCGGACCGGCGACACCCGGCGAGGGACGCGTTCGCCTCGAGACGGCGCACCAGAAGTTCGCCGAAGCCTGCCGGCAGACCGCCTCACACGGCGAGCGGATGCGAACGACCATCTTCGGCGCCGTGCCCGTAGAGGACTACGTGCGCTTCATGGAACTCCACACGCGCCATCACGGCAAACAGATGGCGGACTGGTAGCGAAGCTCCGCCTCAAACCGCCAAGTCAATTCGTGAAGGCGATCGGCGGATCTTCGCTACTAGATGAGCGGCCGCAGCAGCGGCCGCGCCTAAGACAGCTCCTAAGGCGCATCATCTGAAACTTGCTTCATTTGTTCAGATTCAGGCCTTAGGAGATGTTTAGCAGCACGTGCCCATGGCGTATGACGAGCAGCTCGCGAATCGCATTCGCCAGGCGTTCGGCACTCGGAACGACATCACCGAACGCAAGATGTTCGGCGGCCTCGCCTTCCTGCACCGCGGTCGGATGTGCTGCGGAATCGTTGGACGCGATCTGATGGTACGAATCCCTGACGACGAATTCGATGCCGTTATGCGCGGGCGACACGTGCGGCCGATGGACTTCACGGGCAAGCCGCTCAGGGGATTCGTGTACGTCTCGCCACCCGGCTTCCGCACAGCCGCCGCGCTCCGGACGTGGTTGTCTCGCGGTGAGCGGGTTGCCGAAGAGAAGGCGACGGGGCCAACGAAGCGTCGCCCGAGCCGGAAGACCGGTTCCGCCGCCGGCCGCCGCCGCGCGATTCCATAAGTCGCCGTCGAGCAGCGATCAGGCTTGGCGAGATTCGGCCGCCACAATTTGTTTCCCGACGCTCCGGAAATCCGGTCCTGTGATGTCCGGCCTCGGACCGAGCGGATAGAGGACCTTCCCCGGTCGGGCGACGAAGGCTGCGGCGCATCCCGCACGGAGCGCGCCAACGATATCCCACGCATGCGCAGCCACGAGTCGAAGTCGATCGATAGGAAGTCCAAGCGAGTCTGCGACCGATCGGTACGCCTCAGCGGCTGGTTTGAACCGACCCACGGTATCCACCGAGAACGAGCGTTCGAAGAACGCGGTCAGGCCGGCGTTTGTCAGCTGCTGCTGGACCGCTGCTGGCGCGGAGTTCGTCAGCGTGACGAGCCTCAGGCCTGCATCTCGCATCGTCTGAAGACCATCCCGCACATCGGGATGTGCCGGAAGCGTTAGCATACCCTGGAGAATGCGGGTGCGGTCGGCTGACGACAACGTGATGTCGCGAGCACTTGCCACCATGTCGAGCGCCGCCCCGCCGATGCTCGCGAACTCGGAGTACGGGCCGGCCAGCGTCGCCACTTCCGAATAGAGCAGGACAGTCGCAAACCAGTCCTGCAACACGCGACCGTCTCCGAACGCCTGCTTGAAGTGCGGCTCCAATGCGCCGACGTCCAACAAGGTCTCGTTGACGTCACAGACGATGACGCGTGGCATGCGGCGGTCTCCTTGAGTGTCGGCGAAGCCGCGAGCGACTCCGATCGTGTACGCGCCGCCTGCGAGGACGGCATGGAGGAACGCGCGCCGGCTGGTCACGGCTCCGCGCGCTCGCGATCCAACTGTCGAAGCGTCACCAGCTGTCAGCACACGCCTGGCCTCACGACACGACTTCCGGGCAGTGGCAGGAGTCGGAAGCCCAGACGATTCCGGCCACGGCGTTCAGGGTCCCGGAAGACGACGTAGTGCTATAGCTCACCAATTTCCTTACAAGAGCCCGCTTGCTCCGCAAGGCAAAGCGGCGGGATGCCCCAACTACCGATCAACCCAGAGGCTTCAACCCCAGAGTCCACGAAAGCGGCACCTGCTCGGGTGCGCTGCAGGTCGTTTGCGAGCATGCCTGGTACTCCAGCACCCCTTTCAAAGTCACTGTGGAACCAGGCTTCTGCGCAAGCTGCCGTGTCTCGTTGTTGACGACGATGGCGACATCCTGGATCAGCCGGAGCGGTTCAGCGTACGCCGGCAGGCGCTCGTTCTGCGGCGCCAGGAATTCGGTGCTTTGCGGGTAGCTCATCGGATACGTCCGCAGGTTGGCGCTCGATTCGAGCTTCAGGGCAATCACACGATACCGCGGCTGACCGGGAGCGATGACATGCATACCCGGCTTGGGGGTGATGTCGAGCACGATTGAGAACCGATGGCCGGGTGCCACGGTCTGGTCGGTCAGAAACGCCGCGAGATCGAGGTGCGGCGTTGCGTGACGGCTCGGGGTCCCCATGCTGGACATCGGCCGGCCAATCTTCAACGCGATGCTTGCCGCGGTATTGCGATACTGGTACTCCTCTTCGAAGTACCGCGCGAGCACCCGACCCTCGCGATCCAAGATGAAGGTACCGGGATGCGGGATACCGTAGTTCTGGTGGCCCGGCTCATACTGACGGTTGAGAATGCCGTATCGCAGGACGATGGTATGGTCCTGATCGGAGAGAACCGGAAATTCGATCTTCCGCTCGTCGGTGAATCTCTTGATGAGCGCCGGTGCGTCATACGTCACCGAGGCGATCCCCAGCCCAAGATTCCGAAGCTCACCGTACCGCGCCTGCAGCTCCACGAGCTGCGCTTTGCAGTACGGTCACCAATCGGCCGAACGGTTAAAGAAGAGCATCGCCCCGTTCGGCCCCATGATCGACTTGAGCGTCTGCGTGCGACCGAACTGATCGACGGCCGAAAAGTCTGGCACGGTCTCGCCTACCTGTGGGCCGAGCCGGTCGACGTCCGCCGGCTGCACGGGCGACGATGTCTGAGCGGTGGTACCAGCCGTGATCAGCGTGGCCAGGATGACGGCATTGGCGGTGTGTCTCATGAGCTCACCCCACTTAGATTGAATCGCGGTAGGACGGGAATGTCAGCCTCAGCTACCCGGTATTTCACCCGTCCAGGCTCCTCCAGAAAACAACGCGCGTGTTCCCGCCGCAGCATTCAGGGTGCAGGCCTCAGGATGACGTAGGTGGGCAGGCCAATGGCGCCGAAACGCTGCATCACTTCTCGCGTGGGCGACTCGTCAGGACTCTCAGCTTGGAGCTTGACCTTCACGTACCCCGACAGCGCGGCCGTGACCGCCGGATCCGCGAGCGTGGTCTTGTCCATCGTCAGGCAGTTCTTGCACCAGGTGGCCCACAGATCGATCAGCACCGGCTGCTGCTGGCATTGCGCCGCGGCAAGGCCCTCGGCCAGCGACGCGTGCCACCCCTCCTTCAGCTTCGCCTCAACACTCGACGCCACCAGCACGGGGTCCACCCACCGGCTCGCGAACAGGCCGTAGGCGGTGTAGCCGTAGTACGTCGCCGTGGCGAGGATCACGATGCCGAAGGCCTGCTTGACGCGCACCATCCACGCGCCCGGCTTCGGAAGCGCAGCAATGCCGGCACCAGCGATCGGCCAGGGCAGGGCCATGCCGATGCCGAGGAAGAACGGCAGGGCAAGGGCGGCGCTCGTACCGGCCGCGTAGAGATTGCTCGAAAACAGCACCACCTGAATCACGACGGGTGCAACACAGGCCCCGGCTAGCAGCGCCGCCACGCCGCCCATGGTGAAGGCCACCAGGAACGTGCCACGGCGCGCCTCCGCGACCTGGAAACGGCTCGAAAAGCGCGAGAAGTCGATCAAGAAAATGTCGAACATCGCCAGCCCAAGGACCACGAACAGCGCCGCGATCCCCGCATTGAACCATGGTGACGCGTTGATGGTGCCGAACGTGCTGGCGGTGAGGATCACGATGAGGCCCAGGATCCCGTAGACGAGCGCCATGGCCGCGCCGTACGTCGCGCCGAGCAACAAGCCGCGCCACCGCGAGCCGACCTGCGCGCCCGCGCCGATAATCGCAAGGTTGATCGGGATCATCGGCAGCACGCACGGCGTCAGGTTCAGCGCGAGCCCGCCGAGAAAAACGATCAGAAGGATGGCGAGCGGCCCGTGACCCTCGAACCACCCCGCTTCCTGAACGCCTGTTTCTGCGTTACGAATGAAGGTGAGGAAGTCCTCAGAGCCCAAATAGCCGCCTGCGGACCTGAGGATCGTAAAGCCATCCAGTTGAGCCACACCATCGTCGGCGCGTCGTGCCTGCGCGGCCTTGGCTGGAGCAGCGGGGGCGGTCTGTTTTGGTGCCTGCCCGCGGCCGAAGGGCAGCTGGTCGAGCACGTCGCTGTGCTGCGCCGTGACCGGAGTGCCCGGTGGCACGACGCGCAGCGTCCATTGAGCTTCCGCCGTCGTGGGCGCGAAACACCTTCTGTCGTCGCACGCCTGATAGCGGAGGCGGCCGGGCACCGTCATTTCGCCGGTGCGAACATCGGGGCTGACTATCAGCCGGAGCCCAATGGCAAACTCGCGCTCGAAAACCGCCAGCGGCTGATCGGCGCCGATCTGCGTCAGATCGGTCGGCGACGGGTACACGAGCTCAACGACCGACACGCCTGCCGGAGGCTCAACCGTCAGCATGGTGGGGATGAGCGAAGGATCGCGTGGTCTGTCCGATTGGACGTGGAATCCTTCAGGGAGCGCAACCTGCAGCGCTGCCCGCATCTCCGTGCCAGCGTGCACGCCATCACTGCCAACGACCGGCGTGACCACCGCCGTGACCCGCCTCAGCTGGGCCTGCGCGATTCCGCCAGCCCAAGCGAACCCAAACAGCACGAAGGCGACCGCCCAAGAACGGAGGGCGATCATCGTCGGCGCTCCGGCAGAAGGGCTTTGATTTGCGTCTCGAACGAACTCTTGCTGCTCAGACCTATGTGCGTCTCACAGATTCTACCTTCGCGGGAAATGACCAACGTCGTCGGAAAGCCGTCCATGGGGCCGAACGCGTTCAGGACATCGTCGCGACTGAGCCCTTGGAGGACCGGATAGTTCATCTTGAACTGCGCGGCGTACGGCTTGAGTTTTTCGATAGTATCGTCGACGGAGATACCCAGGACCTGCAAGCCCTGTTTCCCGTATCGCGTCTGCAGGTCGACGAACCAAGGGATCTCGACCTTGCACGGCCCGCACCACGTAGCCCAGAAGTCGAGCAGGATCACCTGGCCCTCATATTCGGCCAACCGTACGTCGTTGCCGTTCAGGTCCTTGAGCGTGAAGTTCAGATTCGCGCGCTTCGTGTCGGACGGACAAATGAACGCGCCTGTCGCCTTGGTCGTCTCGGCCGCGCCCAGCGTCGTCAGGAGCCCAAGCACCAGCGTGGCGATTGCAGCAGGCATCACATGCCCTTGCGAACGTAGTCGACGCTGCCCATTGCTCCAAAGTAGAACCCCAAACAGCCCCCTTTTCTTCCCGTGCTGCTCGAACTGTGAGGCTGCTAACGGAGAACAATGTTCGCCTGGTTCAGGGGCTTGAAAGCGGATCCAGTCTTGAGAAAGGCCTTGACTCCTGAGGGCGCTCAAGGGTGCACACTGCTGGAATGACGCCCAAACAGCGCTTGGTCGCCGCCGTCGCCGGAACGGTCGGCGTCGCTCTCTGCTGCTTCACACCGCTGCTGGCGATCACCCTCGTCGCAGTGGGACTCGGTGCCTTGTCACCCTATCTCGACGTTGTCCTCTTGACTGCGTTGGCAATCCTGATCGTGGTAACCGGGCTCTCGTACCGTCAGTACGCCCGTGCCAGGAAAGACAGCGGTGCCGGCGCAATCCAACGCGGCACGCCAGGTTCGCGACGTCCTTCTTGACGGGCGCTGCAGAGCAGCGCCCGTCTACAGAGCGCGCGGTTACCTGCAGAGTGGACAGCAGCCGGTCCCGGCAACCTTCGTTGCTGCCGCGGTGGTCGTTGCGAACAGCGCGAAGAGAGCCGCCGCAAGTCCGAGCGTATTCGTTTTCATTGTTCTTCACCTTATGATTCGGTGTAGCGGCCCATCCGCTACACAATCAAGCGTAGGGCTTTTAGC
>JACPPN010000320.1 GCA_016190995.1 Acidobacteriota bacterium
GCGCGGCTCACAGATGCCCGCGAGTGTGACCGGCCGCGGGCCGCAAGCTGTTGAGGGACCGCATGGTAGCACGACGGCAAGGGCGTAGAGATGAAGCATTGCACCTTGCCCTTGCGCGACGCCGCCTTGCGGTTGGTGACCAGCCACACGTAGGTGGCGATCCCGGTGTTGTAGAAGAGCTGCTCGGGCAGCGCGATCAGCGCCTCCAGCAGGTCGTGCTCCAGGGCGAGCCGTTCATGATGATCGCGATGCGCGAGCCGCCGTCCTTCGACTCCTTGGCGCGCGCCAGCATGTGCAGCAGGAACAGGAGCTGGCCGTCGCTGATGCGCGGCTTCTGCGGTGAGAGCTCTTGACGCCGGATTGAGGTCAGAAGATGGTCGACACGGAGCTCGCGACCAGGGCGAGCACGGTGGCCGGCAGCACGCCCAGATAGAAAATCCCCGCCACGGCCAGACCGAGGGCCGCAAGCGCCGAGTGTGATGGCATGGGAACCACCGGCTGCGCGGGGCCCTCAGCCATGTACATCATCACCACGATCCGCAGGTAGAAGAAGACCGAGACCACGCTCGTGAGCACGCCGATGATCGCGAGCCAGTAGAAGTCCCCTTCTACGGCGGCGCTGAAGATGTACCACTTGGCGATGAAGCCGGCCGTCGGCGGGAATCCTCCGAGCGACAGGAGGAACACCGTCATCAGACCCGCAAGCGCGGGGCGGGTGTACCAGAGCCCCGCGAAGTCGCGCACATCGTCGTTCGATCGATCGCGTGTCGCCATCAGGGCAATCACGCCGAAGGCTCCGAGGTTCGAGATCGCGTAGGTCAACAGATAAAAGAGGATGGCTGATTTCCCGGTGCCGCTGCCGGCCACGAGGCCGATGAGCAGATAGCCGGCGTGCGCGATGCTGGAATAGGCGAGCATACGCTTGACGTTCGCCTGCACGACGCCGAGGAAGGTGCCAACGATCATCGTGAGTGTCGCCACGATCCACAACGCCGGCATCCACTCCCCCCGCAGCGGCTCGAACGCGGACAGGAAAACGCGGACGAATGCGGCAAACGCGGCGGCCTTCACGCCCGTCGACATGAACCCGGTGACGATCGTGGGGGCGCCCTCGTACGCGTCGGGCGTCCACATGTGAAACGGCACGGCGGACACCTTGAACGCGAACCCGACGAGCAGCAGCCCGAGCGCCAGGATCGCCAGCATGCTTTCGCTCGCTGCCTGCGCGGCAAGCGTGGATCCGATCCGATCCAGGCGCGTCGACCCACTGATGGCGTACGTGAACGCGATCCCGTAGAGGAAAAACGCGCTCGAGAAGGCCCCCAGCAGGAAATACTTGAAGCCTGCCTCGGCGCTCATGGCGCTGGATCGCCGCAGCGCAGTCAGGACGTACACGGCGAGCGAGAACACCTCGAGCGCCAGAAAAATGACGAGCAGATCGGTCGCCGACGCCATCAACATCATGCCGGCGATGGCGAAGAGCGTAAGGGCGTAGTACTCGCCGGCAGGCAGCTCTTCGCGATCGATGACCTCGGATGAAAAGACGATCGTCAGGATGCCAACCAGACACAGCGTGATGTCCACGAAGAGCGCAAACTTGTCGGAGCGCACGACGCCGAACGCCGCCGTATCGTGGTTCCACAACAGCACGGACGCGACGAGCGCGCCAATCAAGCCGACGATCCCAAGGCCGCCAATCGGCATCCGCTCGCCGCGCTGGCGGAACGCTTCGGCGAACATCGCCGCAATGGCCGACAGCGACACAATGAGCATCGGGACGATGGCCACCATGTCGCGAGCAGCGGCAAAGGCAGTCATTGTTTACTCGCGGGGACCCCAGGCACCCCGCTCCCCATCTCGCTCCGCTCGCGGGGGCCCTTCGCCCAACGCCGCTCCGCTCGTCGCGCCTGACCTCCCGCGACGGCCGAGTGGGCCGGCCCTTCACCTTCGCGCCCCGCCGTTCCGCCAGCCACCGTTATCCCGGGCAGGTCGACAGGGGCGGCGAGGCGCACTGACGTCGGCTGATGAATCGCCACGCGGCGGACGATCTGGTCCACGGCCGGCGCCATCCGGTCGAGAAACGGGCCAGGCAGGACGCCCATGACGACGGCCATGACCACGGCGGGCCCCAGCACCCACCCTTCGCGACGAGTCAGATCGGGCAGACCGCTGTTTTTCTCGTTCGTCACCGGCCCGTAGTTCACGCGCTGGAACATCCACAGCATGTAGACCGCAGAGAGGATCATCCCGCTCGCGGCAAAGGCCGCGAAGCGCGCATCCCACCGGAACGCCCCCAGCAGGATCAGGAACTCGCCGATGAACCCGTTGAGGCCAGGGAGCGCGATCGACGAGAGCGTGATGATGAGAAATGCCGCCGTGAGGCGCGGCATCACGCCCTTCAGACCGCCGAACTCGGCGATGAGTCGCGTGTGCCGCCGGTCGGACAGCATGCCCACGATGAGAAAGAGCGCGCCGGTGCTGACGCCGTGATTCAGCATCTGGTACACCGCGCCCTGCATCCCCTGCGCGTTCATGGCGCAGATGCCGAGCACGACGAAGCCGAGATGGCTGACGCTCGAATAGGCCACCAGCTTCTTGAGGTCAGGCTGCACCATCGCGACGAGCGCGCCATAGATGATGCCGACGACCGCGAGCGTCGCCAGGTACGGGGCAAAGAACACCGCCGCCGACGGAAAGAGCGGAAACGCGAATCGCACGAGCCCGTAGGTGCCCATCTTCAACAGGACGCCGGCCAGGATCACCGACCCGGCGGTCGGGGCCTCCACGTGCGCGTCGGGCAGCCACGTGTGGAACGGAAACAGCGGGACCTTGATGGCGAACGCCAGCGCGAACGCGAGGAAGAAGGAGAACTGAATCCGCCCGAGGTTCAACCCGTACAGCGCGAGCAGGTCGAAGCTGTACGACCCGGTCGCCAGATTGTGCTGGACGGCCAGGCCAATGATGGCGATGAGCATGAGGACGCTGCCCGCCATCGTGTAGAGGATGAACTTCACCGCCGCGTAGATGCGACGCTCGTAGCCCCAGATGCCGATGAGGAAATACATCGGGATGAGCATCGCATCCCAGAAGATGTAGAAGAGAAACAGATCGAGCGCGACGAAGACGCCGAGCATCGCGGACTCGAGCACAAGCATGAAGATCGAGAACGCCTTCACCTTGCGATGCACCGAGTCCCACGATGACAGCAGCGCGAGCGGCGTCAGGAACGTCGTCAACAGAACCAGCGGCAGGCTGATGCCGTCGAGCCCGACCGCGTAGCTGATGCCGAACGCGGGCAGCCAGGCCCGCCGCTCGACGAACTGGAAGTCGGCTGAAGCGGGATCGAAGTACACCCAGAGCAGCAGGCTCACGAGAAACTCGAGAACGGACATGCCGAGCGCGAGATTGCGGACACGGGCGTCTCGACGGCCGTCGCGATTGGAGACGAGCAGGAGCAAGATCGCCCCGGCGGTCGGCAGAAAGACGATCGATGAGAGCAAGAACGGCACTGCGTGATCAAGCCGCATTCAGCGCCACAAGTAATACCCGAGCAACAGGACGACACCGATGAAGAACGAGGCGGCGTACGCCCTCAC
>JACPPN010000321.1 GCA_016190995.1 Acidobacteriota bacterium
CCCCTCCTTCGCCTCCACCGCCTGGTGCAGCCCGTCGCTCCAGCGCCGCCCCGGCATCAAACGGCCGGTGAACTCGTCGACGATGATCACCTGATCGTCTTTCACCACATAATCGACATCCCGCTTGAAAAGGGTGTGGGCTTTGAGGCCCTGGTTCACGTGATGGAGGGTTTCCATATGGACGGGGTCGAAGAGATTTTCCACCCCCAAGAGCTTCTCCACGTGGGCCACGCCTCCCTCGGTCAAGACCACCGTCCGGCTTTTTTCGTCGATGGTGAAATCCTGCTCCTTCTTCAGATTGGGAATGATTTGATCGATGCGATAATACTTGTCGGTGGACTCTTCGGCGGGACCGGAGATGATGAGCGGCGTGCGCGCCTCGTCGATCAGGATGCTGTCAACTTCGTCCACGATCGCGTAGTGGTGGCCGCGCTGCACGTAGTGCGACAGATCGAACTTCATGTTGTCGCGCAGGTAGTCGAAGCCGAACTCGTTGTTCGTGCCGTACGTGATGTCGGCCACGTACGCCACCTTGCGCTCCGCGTCGTTCAGGTCGTGCTGAATGACGCCCACATCCATGCCCAGAAAGCGATAGATGCGACCCATCCACTCCGAGTCTCGCCGCGCCAGGTAGTCGTTCACCGTGACGACATGAACACCCTGCCCCTGCAACGCGTTGAGATAGGCGGGCAGCGTCGCCACGAGCGTCTTGCCCTCGCCCGTCTTCATCTCCGCAATCTTGCCGCGATGCAGCACGACTCCGCCGATGAGCTGGACGTCGAAGTGCCGCATGTTCAGCGTGCGCTTGCCGGCTTCGCGTACCACCGCGAAGGCCGGGGGCAGCAGATCCTCAAGCGTCGCGCCCCGCTCGAGGCGCCCGCGCAGTTCCGGCGTGCGGCCTCGCAGCTCCTCGTCCGTCAGGCGCTGGACGGACGGCTCGAACGCGTTGATGGCCTCCACCAACGGTCGGATTCGTTTCAGTTCACGCTCGTTGGATGTGCCAATGACCTTCGCGAGGAGGGTGTCGATCATCAAGGTGAGGAAGGTTCCCGCAGGGGTATCCGACGATTGTACGGGACCGATCCACTCCCGTCAAGGCAAGCCCGACTGCCAAGCGCGGACGTGCGGTGGGAAAAAGCTCTGGATTATGGCTCGTTCGAAGTCAGCAGGCGCAGCGGGTTCACCGGCCTTCCGTCCGCCCACACCTCGTAGTGCACGTGCGAGCCCGTCGCGCGGCCGGTCGCTCCGACGTAGCCGATGACGTCGCCCCGCGTCACCTTCGCACCGGTCTTGACGGCGAAGCGCGCGAGATGCCCGTAGCGGGTGCGCAGCCCGAATCCGTGGTCGATGACGACGAGATTCCCGTACGCGCCCGTGTACGACGCGGACTCGATCGTCCCCGCGGCGGTCGCGAACACCGGTTGGCCGCTGTCGGCCGAGATGTCGAGCGCCGGGTGGAACGCGGGCTCGCCTGTGAACGGATCCGCGCGCTGACCGTAAGGGGCCGTCAGCCATCCGTGCGCCGGCCAGATCGATGGCGTCGACGCCGCGAGGAGCTGGCGCCGCTCGACGTCGGTCCGCACGAGCTGCAGTCGCGTTTCGAGCGCGCGCAGGAGCGTCTGCAGCATGCCAAACGTACTTTCCGGCGAGAGCAAGGCCGTCGAGAGCAACGGCAGAGCGCTTGCCGCAGGAGTCGCGCCCCCCACGGCGGTGGCCCGGCTCGTCATGCGAAGCTGTTTCATGGCCTTGGCGACCACCGGGTCGACGGCGGACCGCTCCTTCAGATCACCGATGGCCGTTTGAAGCGATGAAATCTGTCCGATGAGATCGCCGGTCATCCTCCGGTAGTTCGAGTTCTCGAGCTGAAGATTCGTGTTCGCAGCCTTCAAACTCGTCAGTTCGGTCATCGCGCTCCACCGGACGCCGAGCCCCATGAGCAGGGGCAGCGAGACACCGACCGCCAGCACGGCAAGCGTGGGCGCCGTCGCGAGCGTGAAGCGCCGGACCGCACCTGTCGAGCGGTCAGCGAGGACAATCGTGTAGCGGCGTGAGCGCATGATGGTCCAGCCGGCGGGGCGCAAGCTCCGGCGGCCCGATGAATGAAAGTTGCGAGGAAAGCCGGCGCGCGTGATGAACGATGGGCGCGCGGCAAAACCGCAAGAATCTAGCACACGCAGCAAGCGATCGGAAGAGTATTCAACGCGATGGCGAAGATCCAGCGAACGATCCGGTGGACGGCCCAGCCACGTGCGAGCTAGTCCACCATGCGGTACTGCAGCGCCTCGGCGACGTGGGCGGGCGCCAGGTCGGCGTCGCCCGCGAGATCCGCAATCGTGCGCGACACCTTCAGGACGCGATCGCAGGCGCGCGCGCTCAAGGCGAACCGTCGCGCCGCCGCCTCGAACAGGCGGTGGCACTCGGCGGTCAGCCGGCAGTGCTTGCGGAGAAGCCGGCCAGCCATCGCGGCGTTGACGCGCTGGCCGGTCGTCCGCAGCCGATGGCCCTGGCGCTCGCGCGCCGCGACAACGCGCTGGCGCACGGTCTCGGACGACTCTTCAGTGGCCGCGCCGAGCAGCACGGCAACCGCAACCGCCGGCGTCTCGACGATGAGGTCGATGCGATCGCGCAAGGGTCCGGAGATACGTCCGCGATACCGGTCGATCTGGATTGGCGTGCAGCGGCACTCGTGGGCCGGGTCCCCGCGGTACCCGCAAGGGCACGGATTCATCGCAGCCACGAGAATGAATCGGGCGGGAAACACCGCGGTGCGCGACGCACGAGCAATCCGCACCGATCCTTCTTCGAGCGGCTGCCGCAACACTTCCAGCGCGCGTCGCTGAAACTCCGGAAACTCGTCGAGGACCAGCACGCCGTGGTGCGCCAGGCTGTTCTCTCCGGGACGGGGACTGGAACCGCCTCCGACCAGGGCGATCTCGGAAATCGTGTGGTGCGGAGCGCGGAAGGGCCGTTGACGGAGCAGGCCGGTGCCGGACGCCGTCAGCCCTGCGACCGAGTGAACTGCCGTTGACTCGAGCGCTTCCTCGAAGCTGAGCGGTGGCAGGATGCCCGCCAGCCGTCGCGCCATCATCGTCTTGCCGGCGCCGGGCGGACCGACGAGAAGCAGGTTGTGCCCGCCCGCTGCC
>JACPPN010000329.1 GCA_016190995.1 Acidobacteriota bacterium
AACGGTGACAGATGAAGCAAGTTTTCTGTCATGAGCCTTAGGAGCTGTCTTAGGCGCGGCCGCCGTGGCGGCCGCGCAGCGAGTAGCGAAGGTTCGCCTGTCCCGGCCGTGTCTTGTCACTCGGCGGTTTCAGGTGAAGCTTCGTTACTTGACAGTCGACAGGTGACAGTCGACAGTACAGGCTGATGGCTCGTGCACCGATGTTCACGCCGTGAGCGATCCCACCAATCGCCGCTACCCGCCGCGACCCATCGTCGGCGTCGGGGCGGTCGTCGTCAAGGAGGGCAGGGTCGTCCTGATCAGGCGAAAGTTCGAGCCGCTGGCGGGTCAGTGGAGCCTGCCCGGTGGCGCGCTGGAGCTTGGCGAGACGCTGGCGTCGGGCGTCGCGCGCGAGGTCTTCGAGGAGACCGGCCTCATCGTCGATGTCGGACCGGTGATTGAAGTCTTCGACCGCATTCTGTTCGACGATGCTCGGAAGGTTCAATACCACTACGTCTTGATCGACTATCTCTGCCGGCCGGTCGATGGCGAGCCGAGGCCCGGTTCCGATGTCTCAGAGGTCGCCCTGGTGGAGCCGGGCGCGCTGGCGCCGTACGGGCTCACGGACACGGCGACCGCCGTCATCGCTCGCGGGCTCGAGCTACGTGCGGCGCCAGAGCCAGTACACCGGGACGCCGAGCAGGACGATCACCAGACCGGGCCAGGTCGTTGACGCACGATAGATGAAGAGCACGATCAGGATGGCGGCGGCACCCGCGATGTACACCGTCGGCACAATCGGGTACCCGAACGCGTGGTACGGCCGCTCGGCGTCGGGCCGCGTGCGCCGCAGGCGAAAAATGCCCGCGATGGTCAAGATATAGAAGATAAGCGCGGCCGAGATCACGTAGTCGAGCAGGTTGCCGTAGAGATTGCCGTACGCGCCGGTCGCCGGATCGAACGTCCGCGGCAGCACCAGCGCCGAGGCCCAGACACCCTGCATCACCAGCCCCCAGGCCGGCACCCGCGCCCCGTTCAACTGGCCGGCCTGTCGAAAGAACAACCCGTCACGCGCCATGGCGTAGTACGCGCGCGCCCCCGCGAGGATCAGACCGTTCGTGCAACCGAAGGTTGAAATCATGATAGCCACCGCCATCATGACGACGCCGGCCCCGGGGAAGATGTTTTCGAGCGTGGCGGTCGCGACCCGATCGGAGGGGGCCTGCTGGATGGCGGACAGCGGCAACGTCACCAGATAGGCGACATTCGCCAGCAGGTACAGGCCAATGACGACGATCGTCCCGAGCGCCAGAGAAAGCGGAATGTTGCGTCGCGGATCCTTCACTTCTCCGGCGGTGAAGGTAATGTTGTTCCACGCATCCGAGGAGAACAGCGACCCGGTCTGCGCCACCGAGACCCCGACGAACAGGCCGAACACCGTCGCGGCGGTCAACCCGGGGACGATCGCGCTGAAGCCCCGTGGCGTCCACAGGTTGCCGAAGTTCTCGCTGACGGCGGGTAGGTTCCACCCGAGCAGGATGCCGACGACGATGAGGCCGGCGAGGCCGCCGGTCTTCGCCGTCGTGAAGATGTTCTGGACGATCTTCCCGTATTCCAGGCCCCGTGTGTTGGTCCACGTGAGGAGGGCGATCATCGCGATGCCGACGAGCTGCGCCGTGGAAAGCGAGATGGCATACCCGGTCGTCACGTGCACCGGCGGCACGAGATAGCGCGACTCGGAAATCCAGGACATCAGGACACCGGAGTAGCGCGCGAATCCCACCGCCACGGCAGCAATGGTTCCGGTTTGAATGACGGTGAAGAGCGTCCAGCCGTACAGATACCCCCACACCGGCGAAAACGCTTCGCGCAGGTACACGTACTGCCCGCCGGCGCGCGGCATCATGGCGGCGAGCTCGCCGTATGAGAGCGCGGCGGCGATCGTCAGGACGCCCGTGACGGTCCACGCCACGAGCAGCCAGCCGGGGCTTCCCACCTGCCGCGACATCTCGGCCGAGACGATGAAGATACCCGAGCCAATCATCGACCCAACGACAACCATGGTCGAGTCGTAGAGGCCGAGACCGCGCTTGAACTCGGTGTCGAGGGTCGTGACGTTCGACGATCGCGTGTCGGACATCGAGAGGCGTTCCTTCGTCGCCGCGCGCGCCAGCGGCGCCATGAATCGCTGCTTTGTGAGAAGCCGCAGCCGAATATATCATGCACGAGACGACGAAAAGGTGACGACCCCCCTGACGATCGAGCTCGGTATGGTGCAGACGCTCGCGCCGGCGTCGCTGGTCCTCTTCGCAGGATACGGCATCCGTCGGCGCGTGAACGTTCTCGACCGGCACAACATTCCCGCCCCTGTCATCGGCGGGTTCCTGTTTGCGGCGATTGCGCTCGTCCCCCTGCGACTCCATGGTCGGCGCCTTCTTCATCGCCGTCACCAACGCGCTCATCATCACGACCTTCATCAATCTGGTGACGTGAGCGCGTTCAATCTGAAATCTGAAATCTGAAATGGACATGGAGCTCTCGAGAGACGCCGCGTGGGATCTGCTGAGCGAGTACACGAAGAGCGAGAGCTTGCGGAAGCACGCCCTCGCGGTCGAGGCGTGCGTCCGAGGCTACGCACGGAAGTTCGGCGAGGACGAGCACACCTGGGGCGTCGTCGCGCTGCTGCACGATTTCGACTACGAGCGCTGGCCCGACGCCGACAATCACCCGTTTCGCGGGTCGGAAATCCTGCGCGAGAAGGGCTATCCCGACTTCGTGATCCGGGCGATCCTCTCGCACGCTGACTATTCGGGCGTGCCGCGGGAATCCCGCATGGAGCGCACGCTGTATGCGTGTGACGAGATGGCGGGGTTCGTGACGGCTGCCTCGCTCGTGCGCCCGTCGAAGAGCGTCCTCGATCTCGAGGCCTCGTCCGTGCTGAAACGAATGAAGGACAAAGCCTTTGCCCGCGGGGTGAAGCGCGAGGACCTGCGCCGCGGCGCCGAAGAGCTCGGCCTGCCGCTCGACGAGCACGTGGCCAACGTCATCCTCTTCATGCGCGAGCGGGCCGCGGAGCTCGGTCTCCAAGGGAATCTGTAGTCGAACGACTGAGGACTGAGAGCCGGTGAAGAAAAGCCCTCACCTCAGAGAACGCGGAGCGCGCGGAGGAACGATTTAGTCCGACGTGCCAGGTTTAATCCCACCGCCTTTCAGGCGGTCGGCTTTCAGCAGGTCCGATACGATCGCCTGCTTCGGTCAGCCCCGCACGTCGGACTAGGT
>JACPPN010000323.1 GCA_016190995.1 Acidobacteriota bacterium
TGCTCCTCGGTCAACGGCAGCTCTTCGCGAAGGACCTGGATCGACCCCGCCATCGAGGCCAGCGGATTGCGGATTTCATGGGCGATGCCCGCCGCCATTTCGCCGAGCGCGGCGAGCCGCTGCTGCATGCGCATTTCCCGGTCGCGCCTGCGCGTCTCGGTGACGTCCTGGAACGTGAAGAGAAAGCCGCCGCGGCCGTTCCCCATGGTGAGGGGGGAGGCCACCAGCCCCAGCTCGATGACGGTGCCGTCGCTGCGCGTGTACTGGTAGTCCAGCCGGCGCCCCTTGGTCCCCTCGAAGCTCAGATGCAGCGACTGTTCGTAGTCCGCGGGAAGCTGCAGCACCTCGAAAATGGTCTTGCGCAGCACGTTCGTCACCACATGCCCGGTAATGGTGGCGGCGGCGCGGTTGAACGTCAGGATTTGTCCTTCGGGCGACGTTGTCGCGAGGCCACTGATGAGGCTGTCGATGATGTGCTGGCTGAAGGCCTGCAGGTCGGCGATCTCGTGCGACGCCTGTTCCAGGCGCGCGCCGGCTGACCGCAGGCTCTCGGCGAGATACCCGGCCATCACGGCCAGCGCGAAGAACCAGAAGACGTTGAGCGCGACCGTGTACTCCGCGACGCGCGCGGGCGGGAGCAGGATGAACGACGCGTCCTCGAACCAATGGATCTCGAGCGATCCGGGCGGTCCGAGGTACTGCAGTCCGACGACGCCGGCGTAGGCCGCGGCGCTGACGCAGGCAACCAACACGCCGCCACGTCGCTGGCGCAGGATGCTGCCCGCAATGATCGGCAGCACGTAGAGGGGCGCGAAGAAGCTGGTCACCCCGCCGGTGACGTAGATGAAGGCGGACACGATGAGTGCGTCGATCCCCAGCTGGACGTCGACCAGCCAGCGACGTCGCTCGATGACGGGAAGCAGGACGAGGTACAGGACGGTCAGGGCGAAGGTGATGCCGATCAGCGCCGCGAAGGGGTCCATCGGCAGCGTGCCCGGCGCGCGGAACTGCCCCAGAATGGCGGAGCCGAGGAGGAGCGTGCTGATGGCGGCGCGCGAGGCGATGAGCCAGATCGCTTTGCGCCGGAACTCCACACGTTCGTGTTCAGGGGCTCGTGGCATCTTGGAGCACCGCCTCAGTGACTCAGCTTGCTGATCAGGTCGAAGATCGGCATGTACATCGACACGACGATGCCGCCGACGACGACGCCGAGGAACGCGATCATCAGCGGCTCGAGCAGCGTGAGGAGGCCCGCGACGGCGGTGTCGACTTCCTCTTCGTAGAAGTCGGCAATCTTCCCGAGCATGTTGTCGAGCGCACCCGTCGTCTCGCCGACGTTGATCATCTGGGTGACCATGGGCGGGAAGACGTTCGTGTCACGCAGCGGCGCCGACACCGTCTCGCCCCGCTCGATGCTGGCGCGCGTGGCCATGATCGCGTCCTCGATGATGGCGTTGCCCGCCGTTTTGGCCGTGATCTCGAGGCCGTCGAGAATCGGCACGCCGGAGCCCAGCAGCGTCGCGAGCGTGCGGCAGAAGCGTGCCACCGCCACTTTGCGCAGGATGAGCCCGAGCACCGGCAACTTCAGCAGGAAGCGGTCGACCGTACGGCGGCCCGCGTCGGTGGCGTAGTAGCGGTTGAATGCGAAGCTGCCGCCCACGATGGCCGCAATGACGATCGGCATGAACTTCACCAGCGAGTTGCTCAGTCCGATCACGATGCGCGTCGGCAACGGCAGCTCCGCGCCGAGCCCGGCGAAGAGGTTGGCGAACGTCGGGATGACCTTCCAGAGAATCGCGCCGACCACGACCGCCGCGATCACGAGCACCGCGACCGGGTAGATCATCGCGGACTTCACCTGTCCCTTCAGCTTGACGTTCTTCTCGATGTAGGTGGCAAGCCGCTTGAGGATCGTGTCGAGGATGCCGCCGGCCTCGCCCGCGGCGATCATGTTGGTGAAGAGCGCATCGAACGCCCGTGGAAACTTGCGCATCGCGTCCGCCAGCGAGGCACCTCCCTCGACCTCGGCACGCGTCTCGAGGATGACCGCGGAGAACGCCTTGTCTTCTTCCTGCTTGCCGAGAATATCGAGACACTGCACGAGGGGAAGGCCCGCGTCGATCATCACGGAGAACTGGCGCGTGAAGATGGCGAGGTTCTTGGCCGGGACCTTCTTGCCCTTCGCGACCGGCTTCGCGGCGGCGGGGGCTTTCGCCTTGACCGGGTCGATCTTCGTAACCATGATCTGCTCGCGCCGCAGCGCAGACATGGCGGCCTCGATGGTCTCGGCGATGCGCTCGCCCGTCACCGTCTGGCCCGCGCGGGTTCGACCCGAGAATGCAAACGTGGCCATGATGTCTCGATCCCTCTCTGTCTGTGTCTCGATCCCTCTCTGTCTGTGTCTCGATCCCTGTCTGTCGTGGAGTCCGGCTTCAGCCGGACCTGTCCCGAATCGCGCTCCCCGATCCCCGATCTATCGCCTCGCCGCGTCCTGCAACGAGGCCCGGTACGACCCCGACCCCGGCCGATATCCGGCCCCATGCACGACCCCGACCCCGCGATGGACCATGTCCTGCAGCTCGTCCTTCATCGCCGAGGCGGTCAGGGCGCCCTCGAGCGTAACCACCTTCCGCATGACGAGCGTCGCGAGCGACTGATTCATCGTCTGCATCCCGAGCTTTTCCTGTCCGGCCTGAATCGCGGAGTAGATTTGATGAATCTTGTCCTCGCGAATCAGGTTTCTGATGCCGGGCGTGGGCAGCAGGATCTCGAGCGCCGGAACGCGGCCGTTGCCGTCCGCCCGCGGAACGAGCGCCTGACAGGCGACCCCCTCGAGCACGAGGGAGAGTTGGGCGCGAATCTGGTTCTGCTGATGCGCGGGAAAGACGTCGATGATGCGGTTGATCGTCTGCACGGCGGAGTTGGTGTGCAGGGACGTCAAGGTGAGGTGGCCGGTCTCGGCAATCCGCAGCCCCGCCTCGATCGTCTCGAGGTCGCGCAGCTCGCCGATGAGCACGATGTCGGGATCCTCCCGGAGCGCGGCCCGCAGGGCGTTGCCGAACGCCAGGGTGTCGCTGTGCACCTCCCGCTGATTGACGATCGAGGTCTTGTGCGGGTGGATGTACTCGATCGGATCTTCAATCGTCACGATGTGCTGCGATCGCTCCTGGTTGATGCGATCGAGCATCGCCGCGAGCGTCGTCGATTTGCCGCAGCCCGTGGGGCCGGTGATGAGCACGAGGCCGTGCGGGCGATCCGCGAGCGTCGCGAGGACCGGCGGCAATCCGAGCTCCTGAATGCTGCGAATCCGGTCGGGAATGAGACGATAGACGGCGGCGACCGAGCCCCGCTGGCTGAACACGTTGCACCGGAACCGCGCGATGCCGCGGACGCCGAACGAGAAGTCGAGCTCGAGCGTCTCCTCGAACCGCTTCTTCTGCGAGTCGGTGAGGAGGCTGTAGACGAGGTGCTTCGTCTCGGCAGGCGTGAGCGGCGGCATTTGCATGGCCTGCAACTCACCGTTGACCCGCACCCGCGGGGGCGTATTGGTCGTGATGTGCAGGTCGGAGCCCTGCATCTCGACGGTCGCCTTCAACAACTCCGTCATCGTTGCCATAGTCAGCCCCTACCTCACCGTCTCGCGCGCGACCTCTTCGAGCGTCGTCGTCCCGTCCCGAATCTTGCACAGGCCGCTCTGCCGCAGCGTGAGCATCCCCTGCTCCATCGCCTTGCGCCGCAGCTCCAGCGCCGAGGCGCCGACGAGAATGAGCTCGCGCACCTCGTCGCTGATCTCCATCACTTCGTACAGGCCGAGGCGGCCTTTGTAGCCCGTGTTGTTGCACTTCTCGCAGCCGGCACCTTTGTACGGCGTGATGCCATGCGCATCGGCGTCGCCGAACCCAACGTCGAGCAGGGCCTGCGGCGAAAGCGGATGCGCCACCTTGCAGTTCCCGCAGATGCGGCGGACGAGACGCTGCGCGCAAATGAGGTTGACCGAGCTGGCCACGAGAAACGGCTCGATGCCCATGTTCATCAGGCGGTTCACCGTGCTCGGCGCGTCGTTGGTGTGGAGCGTCGAGAGCACCAGGTGACCGGTGAGCGCCGCCTTCACGGCAATCTCCGCCGTCTCGAAATCGCGGATCTCGCCCACCAGGATGATGTTGGGGTCCTGACGCAGGAACGACCGCAGCGCCGCGGCGAAGGTCAGCCCGATCGTCTCGCGCACCTGCACCTGGTTGATGCCGGGCAGGTTGAACTCGACCGGATCCTCCGCCGTCATGATGTTGGTTTCCGACGTGTTGATCCGCGAGATCGACGAGTACAAGGTATTGGTCTTGCCGCTGCCCGTCGGACCGGTGACGAGCACCATGCCCCACGGCTTCTGAATGGCCGTCTCGAACTTCACCAGCGAGTCCGACTCGAAGCCGAGCTTCGTCATGTCGAGCATGAGCTTCTCTTTGTCGAGGAGCCGCAGCACGATCTTCTCGCCGAAGAGCGTCGGAAGGCAGGACACCCGGAAATCGATCTCGCGCGACTGCCCGTTGTCGCTGAACCGGATCTTGATGCGGCCGTCCTGGGGCAGCCGCTTCTCCGCGATATCGAGCTTCGCCATGATTTTGAGCCGCGAGGCGATCGCGTCGCGGAACTTCATCGGCGGCGCCATGATGTTGTAGAGGATGCCGTCGATGCGGTAGCGGATGCGCGATTCTTTCTCGTACGGCTCGATGTGAATGTCGCTCGCGCCCTTCTGGATCGCTGACATCAGCACGAGGTTCACGAGCCGGATGACCGGCGCTTCCCCGCCCTGCTTCTCGAACGTGGTGACGTCGATCTCCTCGAACTCCTCGAGAACCTCCACCCCGCTGTCCTCGATCGACGGCAGGTTCTCGAGCGCCTTTGTCGCGAGCTCGAGCGTGTTGGTCGGCAGCGGCGGCGCCTGCGGCGGCTTCGCGAGGTTGTAGTACTTGTCGATGGCCGCGAACACGGCGCTCTCCGACGCGACGACCGGCTCGACGTTGTAGCCCGTCATGAACTTGATGTCGTCCATGGCGAACACGTTGGTCGGGTCCGTCATCGCGATCGTCAGCGTCGCGCCCGATCGGCTGAGCGGGATGATCAGGTATTTCTGCGCCGTCTCGGCGGAAACAATCTTGAGGACGGCCGGATCAATCTCGAAGTCGGCCAGAGAGATCGAGGGGACGCCGTACTGGCGGCTGAGCAGGGTCGTGATCTCCTCGTCCTTCACGTAGCCGAGCTTCACGAGGAGCGATCCGACCTTGCCGCCCTGGGCTTTCTGCTGGTTAAGCGCGTCCTGCAGTTGTGCCGGAGTGATGCGCTTCTCCTTGAGGAGGAGCTCGCCTATGCGAACGGCCATTGTCCAGTTCCAGGCTGGGGAGGCGGAACCACATATCCAGATATCGGGCTGACACTTCTTGTCAGTAGGCGAGCACTAAAATTTCGAGCTGAGAGAAAGGCCCCACCCGCGGTCGGCGTCTGCCCTGCCCCGGGTGATTTGGCCTTCGAGGAAGAGGCGCGGCCGGATCCCAACGCTCAGTCCGCCCGCGACAACCGGCCGTCCGTCTCCGACCGCACTGGCGCGCAGGCCGGCGCGTCCGCCAAAGCGGCGGTTGCTCCACCACTTCTCGGCGCCAATGGCCACGTTGCGACGGCGCCCCGTCACCTCGTCCGCCGTTGCGAGATCGAAGTCCAACGCGACCGTGAAGTCGGGATCCGGCAGGACCGCAACTCCCACCCTCACCTGCCGTTGCAGCCGGATCTGACCGTTTTCGGGGGCCTTGAACCGCGCCTCGCGGAGGTTCCGGGCCAGGAGGCCCAGGCGAACGCGCCCGGTACCA
>JACPPN010000334.1 GCA_016190995.1 Acidobacteriota bacterium
CCCTTGCCCTTCTTGGTCGAGAAGAAGGGATCGAACACTTTCTTGAGATCCTCGTCGGCGATCCCCACCCCGGTGTCGCTCACCGCGAGCACGACCTGGCGGTCCTGCTGATGCGTGACGATGCGGAGCTGTCCCCCTCCGGGCATCGCGTCCGCCGCAGTGTTGATGAGGTTGATGAGCACCTGTTCGAGCCGGTCGGGATCGACGTCCAAACGCGGGAGACCGGGTGAGAGATCGAGCCGCAGGGACACACCCGCAGCACGGAGACGCGCTCCCGTGAGTTCTGTCGACCGCCGGACGATGTCGTGTAGATCCACCCATTGCCGCTCGATCGGGTGCGGTCGGGCGAAGCTCAGGAGATCCTGGACGATTCTGGCGATGCGCCCGGTCTGGCGGCCGATGACCTCGACGCTCTCGGCGACGTCTCCCGGCACTACCCCGTCGCCCTTGAGGTCTCGCAGGTAGTCCACACGTGAGAGCATCACGCTGAGCGGATTGTTGATCTCGTGCGCGACGCCGCTCACCAGCTCTCCGAGCGAGGCCAGCTTGGCTGCCTGCATCAGGAGCCGCTCGCTCCGCTCGATCTGCTCGACCTGCCGCCGGAGCTGCTCGCTAGCGTCGTGCACGATAACCCCGATGAGAACGGAAGCGATCGCGACCATCGAGGTAAAGGCGAAGAAGATGACGAGAATGGGTCCCGTCATCTCCTTTGTCAGGCTCTCGCGCGTCACCTCGAGCACCACGGCCCCGACCGGTCGCCGTTGCAGAAAGATCGGCCACTCGGCCACGACGACGGTCGGCGAGAGGTGGTCTCGCGGCTGCCCGTCTACGTGCTGCACGTTGACCACGCGCTGCTCGATCATTCCCTCGCCGTCGATCGATACCACGAGCTCGTGCTCGCCAATCCGAATGCGCCCGATCCGCAAGTCCGGATGATGGCCGAAGTCGGCCACGACCCGTCGAAAGAGGACGGGACTGTTCAGGACGTCCAGGGGCAGGTTTTCTACCAGGTAGAACATCGCCTGACCGCGAAGGACCTCGGCCAGCTCCGTCAGCCGGCGTTGGGCGAAGTTCATCTGCTTGGCGCGTTCGGCCTCGGAGGCGAGCACCATCAGCACGCCCGCAAGGAAGATGAACGCGAGATTGAGGCGGACGAAGACCCGTGTGAACAGGTCGTGGCTTCGACGCTCGACGGCGAGCACAAGCCCGGTGAGGCCGAACAGCGTGAGCCCGTGCGCGAGGGTCTGGGCGATCTCGGTCCGGGGCCCGACGCTCGTCAGGATGTCGATCAGATGGGCGATGCCCACGAGGAGGAGTCCGAGCCCCGCATACCGAAGTTCTCGCCGCGCCCCAAAAGCCACGCCGAGAAAACCCCCGAGCGAAACGCTGGCCGCCGCCACGCTGTGTGCGAGCGATGAAGGGTAGCTGGTGGGCAGGCCGAGATAGAGGATGCCGAGCACCTCGGCTGCCAGTCCTACGAATCCGACCCACGCGATCCGCCCCCAGGCTTCCCTCAGCACGATGCGCATCAGAGCCGCAAGCCCCGCCGTCTCAAGGAGTTCGCTCGCTGAGGACTCGAGGGGAGCCACCACGGACGTCGAGAAGAGCTGGTAGCTGCTCCAGGCGCCAAGCCCGAAGCTCACGAGCAGGAGCAGGAACGGCACCGTCCACGCGATCCATTCTCGCCTGCGACCCGGCTCCCGCCAGATCAGCCAGCCGAGCACGAGCAAGACCAGGCCGACCATGACGAACTCGACGGTTCGGAGCACGAAGACGGTGCCGGGCGAGGGTGTCAGCGTGGGCATGGCCCGGTGGTAGGAGGTTCAACCCGAAGCTTCGGGAAGTTCGCCTGAGCTGGTGTTACCCGCAAGAGCACAGCAACAGTCGGACCCGCGAGGACCCTCCGCATAATGCCGTCAGGCAGAAAGAGTTACAGGAAGCAGTCGGACGACGGCCCAAGGGGAAGGTCCACCCTGCCGGAATTCCGGCAGGGAGCGACGTGGTCGAGAGGTCGAACCGCCCTAACGACATCGTCACGCCGATGGGGGCATCCACAATCGTCAACCGTCAATTCCTTCCCTCCGTCGCCACCTCGCGCCGCAGGACAACGCCCGAGTCCACCACGTTGCCAGTGCGCGAGACGGTCTGAAAGAACATCTGATCGCCCGCCACCTCGATCAACATGAACGACCGATCGGTGTCGAACCCTTGCCCCATTCCGTGTGCGTCAGTTATTCTGCCGCCGTCGCGATCCGAGCGCTCGTCGTCGCGGGAATCAGAGTCGCGAGGATCGAAGTCCGTAGTGCCCTCCGGTGAATCGCTTCGGTCCCGGTACATCCAGTCGTAGTCTTTGCTCATCTCAATCCAACCGGAGATCGGTGCCCGCGTTCGAACCGTTTCTCTCTCCGGCGTGCGTCGCCTGCACCTTGCGCGACTTCGTTACTAACGTCTACTACCGCGTCGTCACAGACCCTGAGCAGCTCGAAATCCTGGCGTTCTACGACCTCTTGTTGGCCCAGGCGGCCGCCGTGGCATACGACGCCGATCACCTGCGTACCGAGACTGAGAAGGAGTTGCGGGAGCTCGTTTCGCAAACGCTTTCAGGTGGGGGGAGTGGGACCGCTCCGCCCGAGCTGGTCGTAAGCACGGGGAAACCCGCGCTCGAGATTCTGCAGGTCGCCCGCGAGAAAGAATCCGATCTGGGTGGTGCTGGGAACCCGCGGATTGAGCGGATATCGAAAGAGATTCTTCGGTTCGGTCACCGAGGGCGTCTTGCGCCAGACGCAGATTCCGGTCTTGGCGGTCTCGCCGCCGGCTGGGCCCGAGGCACAGAGCGCGAAGGTTTCGCCAATCCGCCTGATTCTTGCACCCATGGACTTTCTAGCGTGGCGAAGCCCTGACGGTCTTCAGAGAGAAAACCCAAGTATTCAGGTGTTCTCGCAAGGGAGGGAAAGCGTCAAGAAACTCCGGCGCCTGCCCTCCCGTCGCGACCGACTTCTATGACCCGGAACGGTTCCGCGGAATCGTGACCGTTGCGGATGCGGAGGCCGAATTCCCGGAACCCGTTCGGCTAGAGCCGGACCAAGTTCGGCTCTAGCCGGACACTACGACTATGGGTGCGGGCGCAGCTGCACAGTGAGCATCCACCACGCGTGTAGGCTACACCTTGAGGCGCTCTCAGAAGCTCACCACGTTCGAGTCGGCGATCAGATTGGCGAACTTGATGGGATCCATGAACTTGGCGTTCAACGACTGGAGGTCGGCTTCCGTCACCCCACGGGCGACGCTGCACGCCCCTCAAACGAACACCGGGATTTTCGCCTGAACGACCTTCGCAATCAGCTCGGGGAGCGGCGGAAAGCCGACGCCGTGGATGTTCTTTGCGATGGCATCCTTCACCATCGTCACGGCTTCGCCCACGAGCGCGATCGTGCACTCCTTGTCTGCGCCGATCGCCCCGACTGCCGTGACGAATGGCAGCGTTGCCTTGGTCGGGTCGTCAGTGGCGTGGGAGGCTACGGCCAGGATTCGTGACATCGTTTCTCCTTTCCACGATCAGTGAGTTTTCTCGATAATGAAGCGAAAGACGGGCTGGTCACCATCAGCGAGCTCGCAAGGGTACCCGAGCTCGTGCATCAAGGCGGGGATGGTCTGGCGCGCCGGATAGTAGTCGGTGATGACCTCGAGCACTTCGGCGGACGCCATGTCCTTCAGCGTGAGCCGCGTGTCGACCGTAGGCCCGGGACACACCTGCCCGCGAAGGTCGAGCCGGCGATCGATCCTGCCTTGCGACATGGCCGTGGTCCCCATTCGCTCACCTGTCGGTCCAGTGGACCGAAACTCGCCGAAGACTGACCATCGACAGCCTGCCTGGCAGTCAATCTACGCGGCGAAAAGGCATTCGTCCAATGAAATGATTGGATGGCTCCAATAAGAAACACTTATCCGGAACTTGCCCCCCGCGGGCGGCACTTGAGCGTAGGACCGAGAGATGCAGGAGGAGGCGGCCGGGTCCCGCAAAGACATTCTGAACCTCACGGGACAACGAAAACGGAATCTCGTCTCTCGACGGTAGACTGACCAGCCGACGCCGCGGGAGGCATGCGCCCGCCAGGTAATCGAAACTCGGCGCCGAACCGGAGATAATCTCCGCGGAGCAACGTTCCCTCTGTCGAACGCTGCAGCAGGATGGAGCTGGCCATGCGGGTTGCTTTTCAAGGGGAGCCGGGCGCCTACAGCGAGGCCGCCGCGCTGCGGTTGATTCCGGACGCGGAGACCTTGCCGCGCGGAACGTTCGAGGAGGTATTCGCCGCGGTCGAATCGGAGAGCGCGACCTACGGCCTGCTTCCCATCGAGAACTCGATCGGCGGCAGCATTCATCGCAACTACGACCTGCTCGTCGAGCACACGCTCTCCATTGTGGGCGAGGTCGAGCTGCGCATTCAGCACCAGCTGCTTGCGCTGCCGGGCACGCAATTCGAGAATGTGCGTCGAATCTACTCCCATCCTCAGGCGCTGGCGCAGTGCGAGCGCTTCCTGCGGTCGCTGGCCGGCGTCGACGTCATCGCGACCTACGACACGGCGGGGAGCGCGAAGATGATCCGCGAGCAGCAGCTGCATGATGCGGCGGCCATCGCCTCGGAGCGGGCAGCGGCGGTGTTCGAGTTGACGATTCTCCGGTCGGGGCTCGAGGATTTCGAGGACAACCTCACGCGCTTCTGGTTGATCGGGCCTCACGACATGGCCATTGGTCCTCCGGACAAGACGACGATCGTCTTTTCCCTGCCTAACGAGCCCGGCGCGCTCTTCAAGGCGCTGAGCGTGTTCGCGCTGCGCGGGATCGATCTCACCAAGCTCGAGTCGCGTCCGATTCGCGGACGGCCGTGGGAATACCTGTTCTATGTAGATCTCGCGGTAGGGCAGGGTGACCCTCGGTGCGACCGCGCGCTGGCCCATCTGGCGGAGTTCGCCCACTCCGAGCGGATACTCGGGTCGTATCCGGCCTGGCGGGAGCCCTAGTCGCGAGGGTTCACCTCGAACGACGACCAATAACGGCGCCTCGGTGGCGTCAAAGCCCACCATTGGTGGGGTCCGGGCGTGTTGTGCCCGGCACTCGCCACAGAAACCAGCACCAGGTTACTGTAAGGTTACGCCCCAATCCTTGACGACCCCGCCCGGCAGCGGGACATTCATCGTGCGGGCCTCGCTCGTGCCGCGGCCAGGCCGGCGGTCTCAGCCTTGCAAACGTTGGAACTGCAAAACGTTCGCTAGCGGATGAATTACAGAAGGGGTCTCGAGGGTCGCGGTACCACGCGTCACCAGCGAGGCTTTTCGAACACGAGGAAATACCACTTGTCCCCGCCAGGGGCAGAGAAGCCCGGCTCGTTCTTCACCGGCCGGAACCCGGCATGTTCGGCGTCCGCGCGAAC
>JACPPN010000337.1 GCA_016190995.1 Acidobacteriota bacterium
CGCCGCCGTACCGCGCCGCGACCTTGTTCAGCTCGATCACCTCGGCGGTCTTCGCGAAGAAGCCCGGAGAATAAAACAGGCCCGTGGACATGCCGATGGCGCCTTCCTCCATCCCCTTCGCAATGTACGCCTTCATCTTGTCGAGCTCCGCGGCGGTCGGCTCACGGTCGGCAACGCCCATCACGGCGCCGCGCGCCGCACCGTGGCCGACGTAATGGATCGCGTTGACCGCGATGCCGGCTTTCTTGTACTTCGCGTAGGTCTCGGCGAGGGTGTTCCGGCCGCCGCCGTCGACGCCGAGCAAGAGCGTCGTGATGCCCTGATACAGCTGCGGCAGCGCCTGCCGGCCGTTGGCGCTGTCGAGATCCGCGTGGCTGTGGACGTCCCAGAAGCCGGGCGTCACGAGCAGCCCTCTGACATCGATGGTCTCGCGGGCGGTCACGCTGGCCGCCCCCGCATGGCCGACGAACGTGATGGTGTCGCCCGTGAGGCCGACGTCCTGCTGGATCCAGGGATTGCCGGCGCCGTCGAGCACGGTGCCGCCGGCGAGCAACACGTCGACCGGGGTTCGCGGCTGAGCGCTGGCGATGGCGCCAAGGCAGACGAGCGCGAGCGCGGCGCGGGTCATGGAGCGCATCATCGGAGTCTCCTTCGTGGGAATCGTACGAGCAGCGGAACGAGTGCTTCCTTGCCGGGAAAACAATGTCACCACAGAGTGCACAGAACACAGGGAGTTCAGGTTAAGGTTTTCTCCGTGATCTCTGCGTGCTCTGTGGTGACAGATCAATTTCTCAGGTATGGGTCCCCAGAGGCGCCGTGGTGCGGCACTCCTCTCTTCGCAATCGGCGGGTCGGGGCCGAAAAAGGTCTTAGGTCTGACCTAAAGCCTACGCAGGCGCGCCGGCCCCGTCAACTAGTGGTCGATTATCACGCCCTGCTGCAGAGTCCAAAGGTTCAGGTCGAGCGGATCGCGACGTTCGTCGGCAGCGTCCCTCCGGAGTGCCTCCAGAACGCCGCCTCGATGGTCAAGCCGGAACTGTGCCGGACGACGATCACGGCAGCTGCTGCTCAGCATGAGTCGCAGGACGGGCCGCGAGCGGAAGATTCCTTGCGGCGTGCGGCCCGTACCCCTAGCCAGTAGTAATAGCGGATGGCCCGCGTGTAGCAGAACAGGGGCGGCGGCACGCGGTGCAGCCGCTCCCATCCCTCGGTCAACGCCGCGATCCCGTCGGGGATGCGTGGCAGGCGCTCGCTGAGCGCGAGCAGGCCGCCGCGTACGAGTCGCAGCGCCATCGGGCCCGTGTCGAAGTGCCGCAGAGCCAGGTCGCCCACTTCCGACGGGTGCTTCTCGGCCAGCGACGGGTGTTTCTCGACAAGCTGCACGGCCGTCCATCCTCGGGCGAAGCTGTCCCTCGCGAGCGCGGAGAAAGACCTGACGTAGTTGTGGTGTGCGACCGCCGCCGTGCAGAAGGTCATGGCGACTCCGGCCTCGCGCAGACGCAGAAACAGCTCACGATCCGCGTGGCCATAGGCCCGGAACGACTCGTCGAACCCGCCTGTCCTCGCGAGGCAGTCCCGGCGGATGGAAAAGTTCCCAGTGTAGAAGTCGACCAGGCGGAAGACGTGTCCAGGTTCAGCCAGGCGGGCCATCTTCTGTTCCCATCGAGCGGCGGTATGCCGCACGTACGGCGACGACGTGGAATCGCAGGCGATTGGGACCGGGCCTAGGACCCCGAGGTTCGACTTTCCATCGTGCGCCTGGAGGTGCGCGGCAAGAAACCCTGGCGTCGCCTCCATGTCATCGTCCAGAAAGACAATCACCTCGCCTCGCACCTCGCGCAGCCCGGCATTGCATGCCGCTGCCCGTCCATGGTTGGGCCGCCACAGAGAGCGAAGGGCGTAGGGCGGTTGAAACGCGTTGATGAGCTCCCGCGTGCCGTCCTCCGAGCCGTCGATGGCGACCACCACTTCGTACGCCCGCTCCGGCAGCTCCTGGGTGGCCAGGGCCGTCAGGGCGCGCCGCACCGCGTCCCGGCGCCGGTATGTCGGAATGACGACGCTGATGCGTGGAGGCTCCTTCACGGCCGTGTCCATCGCCCCGCGGTGTACAGCCGTCGGCGAGCACGATCGAGCCCGTTGCGCAACAGCTCCGCCGGGGTGTGCCCGAAGCGTGTGCGCATGACGAAGTTCTTCAGCGACTCCCCTCCCGCCACCGTGATTCGGCGCAACGCCAACGGGTCGTCATTCGGACCGGAGAGGCCAGGCCGCGTGGAACACGCAGTGCGGTACCCGCATTCCTCGGCGACCGCTCGCACGTCCGCGTTGTAGGAGCCGAATGGGTAGGCCAGGTGTCGGACGGGCACGCCGAGCGCCTGCTCCAGGACCTCGCGCGACCGGAACAGCTCCTCGCGACAGGTTTCGGGAGACACCCGCGTCAGCCGCGGATGGCTCATCGTGTGCGCTCCGCAGGTAAAGCCGGCGTCCAGCAGCGCCCGCGCTTCGCGCCAGTCCGCGACCGGCAGCTCAATGCCCAGCTCGGCGACCAACCACCGGCTCGTGTCCCCGATGGCGCCACCCACGAGATAGAACGTGGCGGTAAAGCCGTACTGCTGCAGGATCGGCATGCCGTACTCAACGCATCCCCGGAACCCATCGTCGAAGGTGATCACGACGGGACGGGGCGGAAGCGTTGCCCGGTCCTGCCGTGCATCGAGCAGACGATCCGTGGTGATTGCGGTGTACCTCTCTGAAGCGAGCCACTCCATCTGCTCCCGCAGCTCCGCCGCCGTCACCGTCCACCTGCGGAATGCCAGGGTCGGACGCGGCGTGACCTCGTGGTACATCAATATCGGAACGGACGCGCGGCGCATGGGGTCATCGATCCATCAGTTGAAGAATACGCTGCTTGAACTCCTCCACCGGATCCGGCGGGACTGTTTCTCTGACCCTTTCCGCACAAAGTCTACCCATGCCTTCCCACTGCGCCCTTCTCTCCCAGGCTCTTTCCATGCACTCATCAAGGCACTTTGCCGTTGGAGCCTCTGCGATGAATCCCGTCAAACCATCCTCAATGAGCTCAGGGCACCCAGCGACATTTGTCACGATGGCCGCCCGCCCGCACAACATGGCCTCAACCAGCGCCAGGGGCATGCCCTCCTGCCGTGAAGGGAGAATCAGCATGTGATTTTCCGCCCATATTCCCTCGATGTCGTCCGTTCGCCCGCAGAACCTCACATTGTGAAGTCTCAGGGCTTCGCAATTCCTCTTCAGGATTTCCTGACACCGGCCGCTCCCATACAGGTTTACCCTGAGCGGCCGCGTGCGCCACTTCTCCGTCGACAGGACCTGGAACAACACGTCCCCCTTCGCCCCTGGATCCAACCGTCCCACCGATGCCATCCGATACTCGTCACCTTCGGCCGGCCACGCTGGCGAACTCGAGTACCCAACATTGAACGGGTTCCGGACGACCAGACCATTTGGCAGGTCCGCCCCGAGCTTCGAGCTCATGAGCGAATAATTCGACCGTGACACGAAGAAACACGCGCCTGCTGCCGCAAGGTACTTACTGTATGCCTCAGCCTGTGAATCGTCCGGCCACAGATGCTCTGAGACCAAATGAAACAGGACCGCAAAAGCCACCTTCCTCTCGCAGACATCTCTAAGAAGGGCGAGGGGAGGAAAGTCTCCTGCCACCGAAATGAGGACGAACCGCGGCCGACACCTCAGACTCCTACGTCGACCGCCAGGCGGAACAAGATGACGGAGCCTCCGCAAATACGCGTCGTTCGGCCATCGCCATACCATCTTGCAGCCTTGACGCTGAAGGTCGAGTATCCGGCTGGGGAGCTGCGGCCATTTCCGGACCTCCGCCATCACTGGATAGCCGGCATCCAGGAGTCGTGATGCCGTCAGGCTCCAGAGCTCCTCGCTGCCCCCCCACGGGCCGCGCTCCAATGTGGATATGAAGGTCACGGGTCTCTTGTCCCCCACGCGACCCGGCCGTCGGCGGAGGCTGACGTTCAAGGAGCGCATGTCGCAACCGCTGCCTTTCTAACGTGGGGCTCCGCCCCACACCCCGGCTCGCAGGCGCGCCGTGCGCGCCTAAGCCGGGCTTGCACGGAAATGTGACAGATTCGTACACATTTCAGCCGTGCAAGCACGGCTACCGCAGCATGGCGGCATAAAGGGCTTCATGGCTGGCGACAAAGGTATCCAGGGAGAACGCTGTCAGGGCCCGGTGTCGTGCGGCGCGCCCCATGGCCAGGCCTTTGTCGCGATCGTGAAGAATCGCGAGAATCGCCGCGCCCAGCTAGGGCACATCGCGCGGCGGGACAAGAAGACCCGTTGTCCCGTCTTCCACTTGTTCGGGAATTCCTCCCACACGAGAGGCAACGACTGGTGTCTCGCAGGCCATGGCCTCCAGGACCGTATAGGGCAGATTATCCGCCACGGTCGCCAGGACATACACGTCGGCGGCCGAGTAATAGGCTGCAAGCCGCTCATTGGAGACAGAGGCCATCGGCCTGACGTTGGGATGGTTTGGAACCAATCCCTCGCCGACAATAACCAGCAACGCGTCAGGATATCTCGGGAGGACCAGGCTCACAAACGCGTCCGCAAGGTAAGTCATACCTTTACGTCTAACCGAGGTCCATGGCTTGCCGGCATAGGCGACATGCAAGATGATCTTGCGATCGTCGGGAAGCCCCAGTAAAGGGCGGGCGCCGACGACGCGGGCAAATCTCGTGGTGTCGACACCATTGGGAATGTGATGGACTTCAAATCGCCCCAGCTCCGTCATTTCAAGTCTCGCTTTCAACCATTTGCTTGGCGCAATGAGCCGGAGGGATGAGTGGGTCAGGCGATGGACGAGCCTCTTGTACGAACGGAGCCGGAAATATGAATTGAGGAGACCGCTATATCGAAGGTGCGCCGGCAAGAGAGGGCAATGGAAGCAGGTTCGATGACGCGAACAGTCCCAGCAGGTTTCATGAAAGGTGCCGATGGGCCTGGGGTCATGGGGTGTGAAGCAAGTTGGATAGCGCCGCGAGACCAGCGCCAGAGAATAGTAGGGTAAACGGCCATAGTAAGAATGACAGTGAACAACGTCGGGCTGGTAAGCTGTCAGGGCAGAGAGGACCTGTCCGATGGGCTCCGGGGTTCCCTCAGGGAAATAGCGTATTTGGTGTTTGCCTTGGAGGCCGCTGACGAGGGCCCGGGCACAACGCGTGGCGCCGCCCTGATACGCTTCATTGATGATGGCAAGCTTCATGTCGACAAGATCGCGTCGGAATCGAGTGGAGCGCGACCCGTAGGGGTTACCGGCCGTCGGCGGAGGCCGGGGCTATGCACGCTTCGGCCTCCCGAAGCCAGACCTCCGGGCGTCCGGGCTCGATGCGGCAAAGCTCACGCAAGCTCTCGAGGTACTGCCCTGCGAGCGCTGTGCGGATCTCGTCGGGTATCTGCACGGGGGCAGACTGGTTCACCCGGCGGCGGAGGTCGCCGAAGCCTATATCAAGATCGCTGTGGGCACCGAGGAAATCGAGAATGCCGCGGAAGAAGCCCTCTGGATCCTGGAGGAGGTTGTCGTAATAAGCCACGTGCACACCGTCTCGGCCGAAGTGCCTGCGCCAGCGCGGGAGAACGCTCGCGTAATCCCCCCTCATGAATACGTCCGGCCTGCCGAGGAAATGACTGGCGGCCCAGACGTCGTCCACGCGAATGCCGGTCATCCGGCATTCCAGCTTGAAGTGCGACCAGGCGCGCTCGATAGGGTTCCTGAGCACCATCACGATACGCGCCTCCGGCAGCAATTCCCGGACGACGGCCACGTCCTCCTCCGTCAGCAGGGAATAGGCCGGAGTGAGGTCCCCCGTGATCTTCTCGCCTCCCAGGGCGAAAAGGTGGCGGTACCAGTTCGCGTCGATCGTGGCAAAGGGATAGCCCACGGAGAACCAGAACGCCGGCCAGGCGCCCGCCTCGGCTGCCCTGCACCACAGCCAGAACTTCACGTGCTGCAGCACCATTCTTCGATTGGGCGCCGCGGCCAACATTAGTGAGAGTATCAGGGAGAGCCGCTTCCACCCCGGGGGGGACGCGTGGTGGCTCGGGGAAGGATAGCGCGGGGCTCGGTCGAAGAAATGCAACTCCTTGACCGGGGGCAGCCAGATATCCGGATGGCGCCCGAGATTCCTGTAGAGCCACGTGGTTCCAGATCTCTGGGCGCCAATGACCAGAAAGTGCCGGCGCAGTCCGAGCCACTTCCCGGCCGCAGCATCGCGAGGCAAGGGGCGTGCAGACGTCACAGATCCTGCCTGCTGTCGCGCTGGTAACGTCGGACCCATTCCTCGGTCTTGGCGTCGGCCAGCTTGACGTACTTCGACCGAACGCGACCCAGCCGTTCGGCGGGAACCTCTTGGCCTAGCCACTCGAGAATGCGGCCCACGGTACCGGACAGACTCGCTGAAACCGCCTCGTAGGTCATCTCCAGGGGCTGGATTCCATTCCTCCGAAAAAAGTCGCGCCACGCCATGTCTGCCCTCGCGACCCTCTCCAGCGCCCTTCGTATGCCTGCGTAGTCATACTCCGGCTCCACGGGAGCCCGTCGAGGAGTGACGTACGACCGCCCGTCGTCGTAGCGGTGCCACACGTTGGACGCTTCAGCCCGGTATAAGGAAATGGCCTGTCGCAGCTTGTCCGCCCGCGTCAGGAACAGGAACAACGGTTTGGGGAACACCGCCCGCAGCGCGTCCAGCTCGGTCAAGGAGCGGAGCTCGGGGAGCTGGCGCAGGCGCCGCAACACGACCTCGAAGTCCCTCCACATGACCTTCGTCCCGAAGATCCCGTACGGATTCGTCCTGCAGCCCATCAGGCGCTCGAGATAGAAGAGAAGGCTCCTTCCCCGGAGCACGGATCCCAGGGACGCCTCCTGGGTTTGCAGGTAGAAGTGCTCCGTCGCGAGGTCCAGGTCAGCGGCGACGAGGACGGCGTGGCCCAGGAACGTGCTGCCGCTCCTCCAGGTCGTGCAGAGGAAACAGCAGCGGCGAGCGCCGCAGGGCGGCTGGAAATCGGGCCATAGACGCGACAGGGCAACCCGCGCTCGCCACCGGAGGCGAAAGGGGAGGTTGTCGAAGACAAGCTTCGGCCAAAGCCGGGGGGTGAAGTGCATCCTGCCCCTGCGGCATGGGCTCTCGCGGCAGGTCATGCCGGCGACGACCTGCTCAAAAAGCTCGACGTAGCACTGTGCCATCGTTTCATCCCGGTAGCGCTTCTGCGTGAGGGTCTCGGCTGCCCGCTCCGACAACCCCCTGAGCAGCTCACGGTCGGCGTGCAACCGGGCCAACCTCCCGGCGAATCCGTCTACGTCGCCGATGGGCACGAGGCATCCGTTTTCTCCGTCCTGCACGACCTCCGGTATGCCGCTCGCCACCGCAGAGACGACGGGCACGCACCCCTTTTGCATGGCCTCGAGCAAGGACAGCGGAAGCCCCTCGAAGTTCGACGTGAGCAGGTACACATCGCTGCGCTCCATCAGGCCGGCAATCTCCACGGGTGTCAGGACACCCGCGAACACTGCCTCCCCACGTGCGACGAACTCGCCCAACGCGTCCTGGAGCGGCTTCTCGAGCTTCCCGACCCCGGCGATCGTGATCTGAAACGCGACACCTCGCCTCTTGAGCGCACGGAAGATGCCCACGAGGTCCAACGCTCTCTTCTGGTGTTGATTCAGCAGATTCGGATAGACGATGCGCAGGAGGTTTTCATCGTGCAGACGCCCGGAGGGTGGGCCAGCCGCCGGGATCCCGTACGGGATCACGTGAATCCGACGCGCGAGTTCGGGGCGAACGTGGGAAGCCGTATCGGCGATGTGCTGGCTGACGCACACGCACGCGTTCCATGCCTGGCCATACCGCCTCCATTGCTTGTAGTAGAGGGGGTCGTCGGAATGGAGCACTCCGACCACGCCCACGTCCGGGGGAAGCGCCTCGGCGATGCCAAAGAGATCGAAGTCGTAGTTCGGGATGAACACGCAGGGCGCTTCGTCCTTCAACAGCTCCAGCACCTTCTCGCAGCGGAGGCGGAGTTTCACGTCGATCCCCATGTCCAGGTCCAGGACAGGGACGCTCTCCGGGTAAGGGATTCGGTAGAGGAGGTTTCGAGGCGGATCGGTGATGAGGATGCGGGTCTCGATCCCGGCCTGGACGAGCCTGCGAGCCAGATGCGCCGTGAATGTGCTGACGCCGCTCAAATGCCAGTTCGGAGTCGAGAACACGATCGGCACGCGAGCTGCGTTACTTGAGCGCCCCAACACGCGGCCCATCGGGCTTTCCGAACCCCGACACTCGCGCATAATAGCGGCTAACCATGATCGCTCCCACCCGAGAAGTCAAGCAGGCCGTAGTCGTTTGGGCCGGCTCCGAGGAACGGATGTATGAAGTCTCGGGCTTGCGCCTGCCCTTCTTTCTGGGAGGGGCGCAGAAGAACGTCGCCGAGAACATCAAAATCCTTCAGCGCGACCACTCCGTGACCCTTGTCCTGATGGGGTTGCGACGGGTGCCGACCGAGAGTCACGCCCCCGGAGTCCGGATAGTCCCGATCGCGCCGCTCTTCGGCACCGCCTTCCCGTCCGCCAACCTCATTCGGACCCTCGCCGCCTCGCGTCCCTTTGGTCTTCCAGGATCGAGACGTGAGCCGGGAGTTCTGCTGGTCCACGACCAGCTGTGGCCCGCGCTCCTGTGCAAGTTGATGCTTCCCGGATGGCGGGTCTGCCTGATCCTCGAGAACCGCTTCCGCAACCTCGCATGGTCCCCACGCGTCCCGACCATCGCGCTGCGCGCCGTCTATTTCCTCTGTGCGCTGCTGTCGGTCCTCAGCGTGGACAGGATTGTCGTGGTCAGCAGCCAGATCTGGCCGATGACATCGGGGCTCGGCTGGCTTCGCGCCAAGACGCGCTACATCCCGAACTCGATAGATCCGGATCTGTTCCGGCCCGAGGGCCGGCACTGGCGTCCGGCCGCCGTGCGCCGCTCTCCACGGATACGTGTGCTGCTCTACGTCGGGCGTCTTGCTTTCGAGGCGCAGAAGGATCCCGGGCTGCTGTTTCACGCCTTCCGCCGAGTACGCGAGGGCCACCCGGAGCTCCACCTCGTGGTGGTGGGCGTGGAGCGCAGGGACTTCCGCACCCTGCTGCTCCGGCACAACGGCGGGTGCCGGAAGAACATCCACCTGGTCAGCATCGTCGCCAATGACGTGCTCCCGCCAATCTTCCGAGGAGCGGACCTGACCGTGCTGACGTCGCGCTATGAAGGCACCCCCTACGTTGTCCTCGAGTCGCTCGCGTGCGGCACACCGGTGGTTACCACCCCTGTCGTCGAGCGCGGACTTATCGAGGACGGGGTCAACGGCTGCCGGTCGCAGGCCAGCACTCCCGAAGCCTTCGCGGGCGCCATTGAAAGGGGACTCGAGCTGTCGGAAAGCCTGAGGGCGGCGCGAAGAAGGAGGCTCCTCCCTTCGCGCTTCGATGTCGCCGCGCGAGCGGAGAACCTGCTGAGAGTGCTTCTGGCCTAACTGAACGAAACTAGCCAACGGCTTCGCCGTTGATATCCCTGTCAGTCGTGAGTTGGGAGTCTTGAGTCACGAGTTTCAGACCTGCGGCGCGGGCGCGCTTGGCGTTGACCAACGCGCCCCTGGGGTACGACTCGAGCGCCGCCTCGAGATGGGGCTTCTTCGTCCGGCG
>JACPPN010000327.1 GCA_016190995.1 Acidobacteriota bacterium
AGGGCGTCGCCCTCCACTGCTCTGAGAGCTTGGCGTACGTGTCCCAGTTCATCACACGGTTCCTCAGCTCCTCCGGCAAGCGCCGCTCGGGCAGACTCTGGACCTCCTGATTCTGCTTGAGCTCCCGGTATATGGTGTTGGAAAGCGCCATCGCCGGACCAGAGACAATCCCGGTGAAAATATTGATCTTCAGTCCTGTGTTCTCGATCTGGCGCTTCGGGAGATTGATGCCCAGGAGAGGCAGGGGGACCTCGCGCGCGATCCGATCAATCTGCTCGACCTTGTAGCTTCGCAGCCATTCCGCCATGAAGACGTCCGCTCCCGCCTTGGCGAAGGCGTTGCCTCTCCGAATGATCTGATCGAGTTCCTGCTCGTCGGTGCGCGCGATGATGACGAAGTCGGGGTCCGATCTGGCGTCGACGGCCGCTTTGATGCGCAGGAGCATCCGCTCGAGCGACTGGACGTGGCTGGCCGATGGCGTTCCCGCGAAGCCGGAACGCTGGTCCGCATGCTTCGGGTTGAGACTGTCCTCCATGTGCATGGCGGCGATTCCCGCCCGCTCGTATTCCTGCACCGTGCGATACACCTGCAGCGCTGTCTCGCCCGCCTGGTCGGCGTCGACAATCGCGGGAATCGAAACCTCGCGAGCGATGCGGCCGGCGATCTGAGCCATGTCAGTCGGGTTGATCACGCCCCAATCCGGCACCGTCAGGTACGTCGCTGACATCATGCTGCCGCCGATGTAAATGGCTTCGAAGCCATTGGCCTCGGCGATCTTGGCGGTGACGGGGGTGAAAGCCTCCGGCGCGATCAGGATTCCCGGCTGCTGCAAGCGGGCCCGGAGCTTTTGGGTCCTCGACAGCTTCGGCGTCGATGCCGCAGCCGCTGGTGTCAGGCCGGCGGCGAAGGCACCGCCAGCCAGCGCCCCCGTCTGCTGGATGAACTTTCGACGTGATTCCTTATCCATGCTGTTCCTCCCCCAGTCGGACGCTCAACGTGATGACGAGATGGCGCCCGCCCATTTCGCACGCAGGGCAGCGCGGTTGACTTCCGTTCCCCTCAGGTAAACCTTGGCAATCCGTCGCGTGTTGGCAATGTTGTCGAGAGGGTTCGCGTCGAGCACGATGAAGTCGGCGCTCTTGCCCACCGCGACCATGCCCAGCTCGTTCAGACCCAGGACCTCGGCTGAGTTGCGCGTGCCGGCGATAATCGCTTCGGCAGGCGTGAACCCGACCGCCACCATGTTCTCAAGCTCCATGTGCGAGGTCACGCCGAGAAACTGATGCCCCTCTCCCGTCCCCCCAAAGTCGGCCCCTAGCGCAAACTTCACGCCGATCGCTCTGAGCTTGGCCACGCCGCGCCGCGAGAGGGCTGCCGGGGCCGAGTGCGTTAACACTCTGTCTTCTCGCTTGGCCTTCGCCAGCGCGTTGCCGGTCGTGTTCCTCTCGTCGGGAGGATAGAGCTCACGAAACAGCGGCTCGTCGAGGATCGCAGGTCGATATCCGGTTCTCGTCGCCCACGTCATCGTCGTCAGGACGAAGACCTCCGGCCGCTGCTTGAACATCTCGAGCAACTCGTCGTCCGGTTCCCGCTCATTCCACACCGCGTGAGCGAAGCCGTCGACGCCAGCTCGCAGGAGATCCTTGATATCCACCAACCTGGACGCATCTGCCATGACGGGCAGCTTGTGCTTGTGCGCCTCATCGATGATGGCGCGATAAATCGACGGAGGCAGCCCTGGCACGCCGCCACGAGGCGACGCCCAGAGCTTGACGTAGTCGGCCTTCTTGGCCGCCAGTTCCTGGACGCCCTTTCGGGCATCCGCTTCGGTCGCGACCTCGATGATGCCGCCCTTCAAAGGGGGACTCGGCCCCGATCCCGGGTTGACGAATCCCATGCCAGCCGTGCGAAGCACCGGTTTGCCGGGAAGCGGTGACTCATCCCGCAAGCGGTACATCAGATCGCCCGGCTTATCGACGCCCAGGCTGAGGACCGCGGAAAAGCCCGAATACGCAAAGTGATCCAGCTGGTCGAGGATACTCTCTCGGGTATAGTTCTGGTCTGTGTTAAGCGCGCCCTTCCAGTACCCGAAGTGGGCGTGCAGCTCCATCAGCGCGGGCATGACGGTCTTCCCGGTCAGGTCGACGCGAACGGCGCCGGCCGGGATATCCACCTCGCTCTTCTTTCCGACCGCGGTGAATTTGTTGTTCTCGACGACGAAGGCGGAGTTTTCGATGGGGAGAAACTCGTCGCCGGTGATGAGCCGCGCGCCTTCGAACACGACCGCCCGACTCCCTGTCGCCTGTGGCGCGTCGGCCGCAGACAACGACGACCACGCTGGATACGCCGCTAGAAGGAGCGCGCAATAGGGCAGGGTCTTGACCAAACGCATGGAGTTTCTCCTTTGCTAGAAACTGTACGACAGGCTCAACTCGGCAATGCGTGGCGATATGATCGCCGTTGCCTTGCCAAAGTTGGGGCCGGAGAGCACGGTTTGCGCCGTCACCGCGTTGGAGTTGAGCGCATTGTAAAGGTTGAATCGCCCCGTAAGGTTCTGGTGCCCGCGTAAGGAAATCCGCTTCTCGACCCGCAAGTCCAGCAGATTGAGATCCGGCAGCCTGACGGAACCGAGTGGCTCCACCTTCAAGGTGATCGATGGAATCGTCCGGCCGCCCGTGAAGTTCACCGTCCGCGCAAAAGCGTTCCCGTTTCGGTGCTCGAAATTCGCCGACGCCAGCACGTCGCCCGGAAACAGGTAGCTCCCCGAGACCCGGCCGGACTTGTCCCACGTGGCATCCGCCGCAAAGATTTCGGCGTTGGGATCCTTCGAATTGAACGCCGGACCAACTCCCCCACCGACATTGATCGGCAACGGGATGTGCTTCCTCGTGGCCGAGTAGGACGCCATGAATTGCCAGCGATTGGACAACCGCTTGGTCACGGCCACTTCGATTGTGCGGTACGTTTGATTCGCCTTGGGGTCGTTGACGATCATTGGGGCCTGGAATGCCAGCCCCGCCAAGGTCGCGGGAAACTCGTAGTACGTAATCGACCCGCCCGGATCGTCAGCCGTCCCCACGATTCCGTCGGGCCCAGGATCCCGATTCGTGACCGGGATCGTGTAGGTTTCGTACGGCCGCAGGCTGTTTTCGAGTCGGTACTGGTTCAGGGCGCGTGAGTAGGCGCCCGTGACGCGCACCGCGAAATCCGGCATCAGCTCCCGCTCGACCTGCAGCGTGTACTCGTCGGTCCACGGCTCCTCCTCTTTCGGGTTGATGACGCCGTTCGCGAGCGGCCCCGTGAGCCCCAAGAGACCTCTCGAGATGAAGTCCGGCCCGTTCGGATCGAGATTCACCTCCCCTGCGTCGTACAGCCTGTTGCCGTTGAGGTCGCGCCAGCGGTAGACCGTCGTGCTCTTCACGTTCCGGTCAACGACTTGTATCTCGTCCGTCACACGCATGTGATGGAATCGGCCCCAACCACCCTTGACGACGGTCTTGCCGTCTCCCGTGACGTCATACACGGCCCGGAGGCGGGGTGACACGGGCTTCCAGATCGGCAGATCGATCCGCCCAAAACACTGGGCGGGGTACGCGACGTGCCCTGGCGGCTCTGCCGCCTCACGGCACAACTCTGGCGCGAACGCCTTGTCGTAGGCCCAACGCACTCCCAGATTCAGCGTGAGCCTACGTGCGATCGTCCAGCTATCCTGCACATAGGTGCCCAGATAGTGGATGGTCTCGTGCGGGTCGACCGGATAATTGCCAACGGCAATCTGGGAGGGGACGCCGCGCCGGAACTGGAGTTGGTAGTTGCCGGCCGCGCCTCGGGAGTCCTGCCTGCGATTCCCTCCGGCTGACGTGTAGTCAAACCCCGCCTTGATCTGATGGTTGCCCCCCAGCCAATCGGGCTTGTACCAGCTCACCACGCCCTTGGTGCCAATCCGGTACTCCTCGTTGTGCTCCCCAGAAGAGAAGTTGGCGCCTGTGACCTCCGCGGTGACGAGATCGATGGTCGCGACTTTCTCGTTCCAGAAACCCACTCTCGTCCAACTCCGCCACGCGCCGATCTGCGCCGATGCCACGAGCGAGTTGCCCTTCACGCCCTGCCATTCCGCCTTGGGCATGGTTTGCATCGGGCGCTGCTTGGTTCGCGATTCCCACGCCACCAAGCGGGACGCACCGGCGTTATTGACCTTGAGCACCCACTGCGAAAAGCCGATGATGCGGTTTGCCGGATTCAGTTGATAGCTCACCTTCACCGTTCCGGAAGGTTGCTCCTGAGTATCGATGCACGGCGACCCGTCCGGCTGGAAGCACGCGACAATGCTCGCCCGGCTCCGCCGGTTCCGCGCCGATCCGTAAAACCAGAGCTTGTTCCGCTTCAGAGGCCCCCCGAACTCGCCGCTGATGTCGTCGCGCAGGTCGAGTTTCGAGCTCTTGGTGATGCCCTGGGCCCTCAGGGCGTCATCGATGTTAGCGCCTTCGAATTGGTGATTCGTATAGGCGTAAAAAGCCCCGCCGTGGAACTCGTTGCTCCCGGACTTGACGATGGCGTTGATCACAATGCCCCGGTTCGGGACCTCCGCATCGCTGCCGATGGTCTGGATTTTAGCCTCCTCCAACGTCGTGTAGTCGATGTAGTTGCCCGACTGGGTCGCTTTGGCCGCCGTCGTCACGATGCCTTCGATTGACTGCCAGGACTCACCGACCTGCCCTAGCGCACGGAAATCCAGGGAAGCGTTGAAGTTGTCTCCTCCCACATCGATGTTGGCCCGCGTTCCTGGAGCCTGGGCCAGCAAGGCCAGGTAGTTGCTTCGATTGGTCGGAATGAGCTCCAGGGTTTCTTTTGTCAAGCGCGTGCTCGAGGAGCTCGCGGTCACGTCCACCACGGGCGCTGCCCCCGAGACGGTGACCGTCTCGGCCAACGCGCTGACCTTCAGGACGACGTCTACTTTCGCCGTAAACCCGACCGTCAGGCGCAGGCCTTCGCGCCGTACGGTTTGAAAGCCGGGGAGGGCGTACTCCACGGTATAGGTCCCGATCGGCAGCGGGCTCAGGCGATACTCCCCGAGCTCGTTGGTGACGGCCGTCACCTGTGGGAGCTGTAGGGCCGGACTCGTGGCTGTGGTCGTCACGCCGGGCAGCACGCCGCCGCTCTCGTCCGTCACCTGCCCAAGGATGCCCGCCTCCTGCGCCGCGACCGACCGCGCGCCGAGCGCGAACACACTAAGACCGACCACTGCTGCAAGACCAACCCGCCAATGCAAGCCGCAAAGACTGGATCTCATACTTCCTATCCCCCTTATGTTGAAGTAAGGGCCGCTGCGTATCGATCAGTGAGTGCACGCGATCACCGAGCGCGGTTGGCTCCAGCCGACAATCGGCTTCGTTGACCGGAGCTACACTAATCCCAGGACTCAGTTGTCTTGCCACTGTTGTGGCGGGTCCTGTCGCCGGGAGTCGCCGGGCAGCCCCTCCCGGCGCTATACGCCGCGACGTGGCAACGCAAGGGATCCCTGGGATCAGAACGTGTACGATAGAGCAAACTCCAACATCCGCGGCGGCAGGATCGCCGTCGCCTTGCCGTAGTTGGGGCCCGAAAGCGTGGCCATCGCTGTCACGGTGTTGGCGTTGAGCGCGTTGTAGAGATTCAGGCGCGCCGAAACGTGCCGTCGGCCCAGAGCAATGCGCTTCTCGACCCGAAGGTCCAGCACGTCGAGATCCGGCAGGTTGGTGGCACCGAGCGGCTCCACCTTCAACGTGATTGTCGGAATGGTCCGGCCCCCCGTGAAGTTCACCGTGCGTGCCAAGGGTGTCCCGCTCTGGTGGCGGAAGATTCCCGACACCAGGAAGTCGCCCGGAAGCATGTAGCTGCCCGATACCAGGCCGCCCACTTCCCACGTGTCATTGGCCGCGAGAATCTCGGCGTTGGGATCCTGCGTATTGAACGCGGGCGACGTCCCGCCCCCGACATTGGGCGGCAGCGGCTCGTGAATTCTCGTGGCGCTGTAGGAGGCCGCGAACTGCCACCGATTGGCCATACGCTTCGATAGCGCGACTTCGATCGTGCGGTACGTCTGGTTCGCCTTGGTGTCGTTGACGATCGTCGGCGCCTGGAACGCGGCGCCGGCCAACGTGGCGGGAAACTCGTAATACGTAATCGACCTGCCCGGATCGTCCGCTGTTCCTGCTCTGCCGTCGGGGCCAGGATCCGGATTGGTGACCGGGAGCGTGTACACCTCGTAGGGCCGCAACGTGTTCTGGAGCCGGTATTGGTTCAGGGCGCGGGAGTAAGCCCCCGTGGCGCGCACGGCGAAATTCGGCATCAGCTCGTGCTCGAACTGCAGCGTGTACTCGTCGGTCCACGGCTCGGTCTCGTTCGAATTCACGATGCCATTCGCAAGCGCACCCGTCGCTCCCAGGAGGCTCGTCGAGATGAAGTCCGGCCCATTCGGATTGAGGTCCACTTCCCCTGCTTCGTATAGCCTGTTGCCGTTGAGGTCGTGCCAGCGGTACACCGTCGTGCTCTTCACGTTCTTATCGGCGATCTGTATCTCGTCGGTGACGCGCATGTGATGGAATCGGCCCCACCCCCCCTTGAAAACCGTCTTGCCATTACCCGTGATGTCGTACGCGGCGCGGAGCCGTGGCGACACCGGCTTCCAGATGGGGAGATCGATGCGCGCAAAACACTGGGCGGGGTGCGCGACGTGCCCCGGCGGCTCGGCGGCGTCGCGGCAGACCTCCGGCCTCAAGGCCTTGTCGTACGCCCAGCGCACCCCAAGATTCAGCGTGAGCCGACGCGCGAGCGTCCAGCTGTCCTGCACGTAGGTGCCCAGATAGTAGATGCGCGTCTGCGGGTCGACCGGATAATTGCCGACGGCAATCTGGGAGGGAACGCTCCGCCGGAACTGGAGCTGGTAATTGCCGGCCGCCCCTCGGGAATCCTGCCTGCGATTCCCTCCTGACTGCATGAAATCCAAGCCCGCCTTGAACTGATGGGAGCCCCCGAGCCACTCCGGCTTGTACCAGCTCACAACACCCTTGGTACCGATTCGGTACTCCTCATTGCGCTCGCCGGCAGAGAAGTTGGATCCCGTGATCTCCCCGGTGACGAGATCGATGGTGGCGGGCTTGTCCGAAAAGGCTCCAACCTTCGTCCAACTCCGCCACGCGCCAACCTGCAACGAGGTCACGAGGTTGCCCTTCAGGCTCTGCCATTCCCCCTTGGGCATGGTCTGCATGGGGCGTTGCGCGAACCTGGACTCCCACGCCACCAGCCGGGACGGACCAGGAAAACCGAAGTTGTTCTTCTTGAGGACCCACTGTGAAAACCCGATGATGCGGTTTGCGGGGTTCAGCTGGTAGCTCACCTTGACCGACCCGGCAGGCTGCCGCTGGATGTTGAGGCACGGTGCGCCGTCCGGCTGGAAGCACGCCACGATGCTTTGTGTGCTGCGCCGGTACCGCGCAGATCCGTAGAACCAGAGCTTGTCGCGAATGAGACGGCCCCCCAGCTCGCCGCTGACATCGTCGAGCACGTCGAGGCTGACGCCCCGGGCAATACCCTGCGCTCTCAGGGCCTCATCGATGTTGTCGCTCTGGAAGCGATGGTTCGTATAGGAATAAAACCCTCCGCCGTGAAACTCATTGCTTCCGGACTTCACGATGGAGTTGATCACGATGCCCCGGTTTGGAACCTCCGCATCGCTGCCGAACGTTTGGATCTGGGCCTCCTCCAACGACGTGTAATCGATGTAATTGCCCGTCTGGCTCGCTTTGGCCGCCGTCGTCACGATGCCTTCGATTGACTGCCACGACTCGCCGGTCTGCCCGAACGCGCGGAAGGGCGTCCCGCCGTTGAAGTCCGTCCCACCCACCTCGATACCGGTTCGCGCACCAGGCGCCTGGACCAATAAGGAGTTGTAGTTGTTCCGGGCGGTGGGAATGAGCTCCAGGGTCTCTCTCGTCAGCTGCGTGCTCGAAGACGTCGCATTCACGTCGACGACTGGCGCCGCGCCCGAAACCGTGACCGTCTCTTCCAGGGCGCCGACTTTCAGGACGACGTCCACTCTCGCCGTGAATCCGACCGTCAGGCGTATGCCTTCGCGCCGCACGGTCCTAAACCCCGAGAGCGCGTATTCCACGGTGTAGGTCCCGATGGGCAGCGGGCTCAACCGATACTCGCCGAGGTCGCTGCTAACGCCAGTCACCTGCGGGACCTGCAGGGCCGGACTCGTGGCGGTGATTGTTACGCCCGGCAGGACGCCGCCGCCCTCGTCCGTCACCTGCCCGACGATGCTGGCCCCGGCCTGTTGTGCAGAAACCGACCGCACGCCGAGGGCAAATACACTAAGACCGACGACGGCAACAAGAGCAACCCACCACCGCGAGTCGCGGAGACTGGACTTCATACCTACTATCCTCCCTGGTCGACGTAACGGTTGTTCCAAGCGATTTCTGGGCTCAACGTGACGTGACGGCGGCGCCACCCCATCCTGGCTTGGTCCTCAGCGCAGCACGGTTGACTTCCGTTCCCCTCAGGTAGACCTTGGCGATCCGTCGCGTATTGGCGATGTTGTCGAGAGGGTTCGCGTCGAGCACGACGAAGTCGGCGCTCTTGCCCACCGCGATCATGCCGAGGTCCTTCAGCCCCAGGATCTCGGCCGAGTTGCGCGTCCCCGCGATAATCGCCTCCGCTGGCGTCAGGCCGAGCTCAACCATCGCTTCCAGCTCCATCTGCGAGGTCACGCCGAGAAACTGGTGACCCAGGCCTGTTCCCCCGAAGTCGCATCCAAGGCCAAACCGCACGCCCGCCGCCCTGAGCTTGGCCACACTGCGCTTTGCTAGGGAATGCCGGCGCGTTCGGTATTGGAGCGTGGACCCGGCACCGAGTCCTCGATCCTGGCTCACGTCCGTAAGTCCGTCGGCCACTTGCTTCCTCTCGTTAGGAGGATAGAGCTCACGAAACAGCGGCTCGTCGAGGATCGCGGGGCGATACCCCGTTCTGGTCGAATACGTGTTGGTCGTCAGGATGAAGACTTCCGGCCGCTGCTTGAACATTTCGATCAATTCGTCATCTGGCTCCTTCTCACCCCAAACACGGTGAGCGAAGCCGTCGACACCAGCTCGGAACACGCTCTTGACATCCTCCAGCCTCGAGACATCTGCCATCACCTTCAGATTGTGTTTGTGCGCCTCATCGATGATGGCGGCATAGACGGACGGAGCCAGCCCCGGCAGGTCGCGTCGTGGGGACGCCCACAACTTGAGGAAGTCGGCCTTCTTGGCCGCCAGTTCCTGGACGCCCTGTCGGGCTTCGGCTTCGGTCGTAACCTCATACAGACCGCCCCTCAAGGGAGCGCCCGGACCCGATCCCGGATAGACGAACCCCGGACCAGCCGTGCGAAGCACCGGCTTCCCCGGGAGTGGTGACTCGTCCCGCAACTGGAACATCAGATCGTTTCGTTGATCGACGCCCAGGCTGAGGACCGCGGAGATCCCTGAGTAGGCAAAGTGATCCAGTTGATCGAGGATGGCTTCTCGCGTGTAGCCCTCTGCTGTGTTGACTGGCCCCTTCCAGTACCCGAAGTGGGCGTGCAGCTCGATCAGGCCGGGCATGACGGTCTTCCCGGTCAGGTCGACGCGCATGGCGCCGGCCGGGATGTCCACCTCGCCCTTCCTTCCCACCGCAGTGAATTTGTTGTTCTCGACGACGAATGCGGAGTTTTCGATGGGCAGGAACTCATCGCCGACGATGAGCCGCGCGCCTTCGAACACGACCGCCCGACTCCCCGACACCTGGGGCGCGTCGGCCGCAGACAACGACCACCACGCCGGATACGCTGCTACACAGAGCGCGCAATAGAGCAGGATCCTGACCGTACGCATCGCGTCCTCCCTCACCTCTCAGAGCGGTTCACTGCCCGAAGTGACACGGCATCTTCTTCAGGCGGAGCTTCGTTAGAAGCTGTACGACACGCTTAACTCCCGCTTAACTCAGTAAGCCGCTGAGAGTTGCAGAAACTGGGTCCCATACTTCCTACCCTCCTAATGGTCGAAGTCACGGCCGCCTGGCTGGACCATTAAGGTAGTTGTTTACACAACGCGACAACCCCCTGTCGCGCCGTGAACGCCAACGGTTACGCGAGCGCCTCACGTGATGCTCACGCACACCGAAGTTGTCGCGAGCCTGCTTCAAACCGTCCACCGGCGATCCTCACCCGAACATTGAGCGGCCTGCCGCAGGCTCGAACCTCGACCCCTGCGCGGACACTCCCGATGCCGCCCTGGCGCGGCAGCTGGACCGACAGCGTCGGGGTTAACTCCCCGGGTAGGATTACCGCCTCGGCCGATTGTCGGAGGGAATGCGAACGCGTGGAACCTAGCAAAGTCCTGAAGACAGATCAAGCGGAAACTTCTGCCCGGAAAACTGGGATACGCTTGTGCTCCGTACCCGCGCCGCGCGCTGGAAAAGCTCCCAATTCTCCGCGCTCTCAGCGCCCTTCGCGGTTGACGCTTTGGATCGATGAGAGACTGAGAAAGCCAACTGATGCCTTCCGAGCTAGACCGGGCCATCGAGATCGCACGCGCGGTCGCGGACGCGGGCGGCCGTGCGCTCGTGGTGGGCGGCTGGGTGCGCGACCGGCTGCTCGACCGGCCGTCCAAGGATCTGGATCTCGAGGTCTATCGGGTGCCGGCCAGCAGTCTCAAGGACCTACTGGCGCGCTTCGGCCGCGTGGACACGGTCGGCGAGAGCTTCACCGTCTATAAGGTGGCCGGCATCGACGTCTCGCTCCCGCGACGTGAATCGAAGGTCGCCTCCGGTCATCGCGGGTTCGAGGTCACGGGCGATCCGTCCCTCTCCATCGAGGACGCGGCGCGGCGCCGCGATTTCACGATCAACGCGATCGCCTTCGATCCGCTGACCGGCGAGTACGTCGATCCCTTCGACGGCCGCGGCGATCTCGAGCGCCGGCTGCTGCGCGCCGTCGATCCGCGGACGTTTCCGGAAGACAGCCTGCGCGTCCTGCGCGCGATGCAGTTCGCCGCGCGATTCGAGCTGCAGCTCGACCCGGCCACCAAGACGCTTTGCGCCGACATCCGATTGACCGATCTTCCGGCCGAGCGCATCTGGGGAGAGATCGAGAAGCTTCTGCTGCAGGCGGCCCGCCCATCGATTGGCTTGGCGCTGGCGCTCGAGACTGGCGTGATCGAACAGCTCTTTCCCGAGATGCTCGCCCTCGTCGGATGCCAGCAGGAGCCGGAGTGGCATCCCGAGGGGGACGTTTGGACGCACACCTTGATGGTGATCGACGAAGCGCGGCGTGAGGTCGAGGGGCTCGACCGGCCGCGTGAGGTGACGGTCATGCTGGGCGCCGTCTGTCACGACTTCGGCAAGCCGGCGACCACCGCGTTCATCGACGGCAGAATCCGGTCGTACAACCACGAGCCCGAAGGCATCGCGCCCGCGAACCGGTTTCTCGATCGACTGAACGTGCACACGATGGGCTCGTTCGACGTGCGGCGTCACGTCCTCGGGCTCGTCGCGCATCACCTCAAGCCCGGCCAGTGGTTCAAGGTACGCGACGAGGTCGGCGACGGCGCGTTCCGGCGGCTCGCCGCGAAAGTGGATCTGGAGCTGCTCGCGCGCCTGGTGAGAGCGGACTGCCGCGGTCGATCCGGCGACTTCGACTGCTCCGCGACGAACTGGTTTCTGGACCGCGCGCGCGCTCTCGGCGTCGAGCACGCGCCCCCGCGGCCGCTCCTCATGGGACGGCACCTGCTCGCCCTGGGATTGGAACCGGGACCGCGCGTGGGCCAACTGCTCCGGCGCGTCTACGACCGCCAGCTCGATGGCGACGTGACGACGGAAGCGGAGGCGATCGAGCTGGCCGCGATGATGATCAGGAACGAACGGGAGCCGCGGACGGCGGAATAGAACAGAGATTCGGGCTTGGCTGAGAGCTTCACCACAGAGTGCACAGAGCACACAGAGTGAGGATCGTAGGTAAGTCTTCTCTGCGCTCTCTGTGTCCTGCTCAGAAAATGCGCCTGACTCCGCAACATGTTGTGGGTCCGATCGTCAAGAACCACAACGCC
>JACPPN010000332.1 GCA_016190995.1 Acidobacteriota bacterium
CAGCACTGGAGAAAGCGGTGGGGAGGCCCGGTCCTCAGATTCTTCGGCGATTCGGAGGGCAGCACCACAGGCGGGAGACGGGTCGTGGCGCGGACCCGGTGTCTCTGCGCGCGACGCCTCAAGCGGTATCTATCGTCAACGCGGCGCACCGTGGGCGAGCACCGGGGACTTCGGCGCATCTCTTCCATGGTCAACACCAGGTCCGGTTGCACCTTCGGGCTGCCGACCGCCTGGATCGAGCCGCGAGTGCTGCGCGCGGGGGTGAGGCTCACCTTCTGATGGGGCCATCAGGGCCCGTTCCGGCCCAGGCTTCAACGGTCGCGCGACAAACGGATCCCTCGACCGCCTTCCTTCGGAAGCGTCGAGGAACCGAGTACCATCGGCAACGGGCGAAGCACTCTCTTCAGAGGATCCAGGATGAGGCCAAGGGCTTCGAGCGAGACGCTGCCGAGGAGGACGCTGTCTCCCGCCTCTCCAAAAATGACCGGCGAAGCCCCCCGGTTGCCGTCGATCACGAAGGTTGCGTCCCCGATGTCCCTGGTGATCTCGCTGCCATCGGCGAGCGTGAAGGTCCGCGTGCTGTGGCGGCGGATGCCGAGGCGGCGTAGCGTGCGAGCCGGCACGACGGAATAGACGGCGCCCGAATCAACCAGGAATGTCAGCCGAGCCGTCTTCGAGGGTCGGGCGGGGTTGGCGATCCGCGCTTTGATGTGGGTGAGACCCATGCCGTCCCTCTCGACATCCTAGTGGACTGTCCCCGTCATTTGCAACGCGCCTTCCGGGCGGGGCATCCTCGCTGGCGGTGTTGCTCCTCCCTTGAATATTCCCGATCCCTTCGTGACGAGGCCGGGGTGTGGCCGGCAGTCAGAAATCGGTCCGACGCACCTCTTGGACGCCGTGCGCTCACCTGTGGCAGAGGCCCCCAGTGGCGCGCGTGCGGGGCGCATGGTTTTGGCGCCGCGACCGATTTGACGCGAGTGGCCTGTCCCCGTCATTTGCAAAGCGGATTCCGGAGCGCAGCGCCTCGCTCCCAAGGCGCGACGACCGAGAATATCGGGAATGCCTGAACCTCAGTGCCTCTTGTTTTGTACAATCATCTGCACCATGTTTGGCGAGGCTGCTGTTTTTCTTCTCCGTGTTTTGGCGATTGCGATGATGTGGATGGTGATCGCGACGGCCGAGGACCTCGAGGTCGCGCCGCAAGCGGAGGCCATTCCCGCCGAGATCGCGGCGGCCGTCAAAGCGACTCTCGCCGGCGCCGGACAGCGCGTGAGCGTCGGTGACACCACACTCGATTTCTGGTGGGTGAAGGTGCTTCCGGTGACGGCCAGTACAGGCGCGCCCGACTGGTCGCACGTGCCGGCGGGAAGCCTCGTGGGAATCGCCCGCGTGTCGGGGCCTTTTCGGGATATTCGCGGCCGGACGATCAAAGCCGGCGTCTATACGCTGCGGTTCGGTATTCAGCCTGCGAACGGTGATCATCTCGGCGTGTCGCCATTTCGCGAGTTTCTCCTTATCAGTCCCGCCAGCGTGGATGGAGATCCAGGTTCGCGCGATTACGAGGCGGCAGTCGGCCTCTCGAAACAAACACTCGGCACATCTCACCCCGCGGTCTGGAGTCTCGATCCGCCGGTCACGACCGATGCGCCCCTCAGCCTCCGGTCGAACGAGGCGGGACACAAAGCGGTGGTTTTCGAACTGCCCGTCGGCGCAAGCGGCAAGGCGTCGGGCGCCCTGCGATTCGGTTTGATTCTGGTCGGCAAGATCGAGGCGTGATGCTTGAAGCTTAACGTGGAGACGCGGAGGCCACGGTATCGTGACCTGCGGTGCGCGCCTCGGCCCCGCGCTTCGTGGAGCCGAGTTGGCCTCTGCGTTGGCGCTCTTTCTGGTGACTCCTTATGGTACTGACCGATCGGGTCGCCCTCATCACCGGCGGGCGCCGAATCGGCGCCGTCGCGGCGCGTGAGCTGGCCTCGCGCGGCGCGGACATCGGGCTCTGCTACTTCCGATCGAAAGAGACGATGGAGGCGGTGGCCGCGGCGGTGCGCGAGCGAGGCCGAAGAGCGATCGTGACCGAGGCCAACCTCGCCTCGCCAGAGGGATGCAGCGCCGTGGTTGCGGCAACCGTTCAGGCGCTGGGACGCCTCGACGTCCTGATCAACATGGCGTCCGTGTACGCCGCGACGTCGCTCGACGAGCTGACCGGCGCGCATCTGGACGCGGCGCTCGACGTCGACCTGAAGGCGGCCTACTTCTGCTCGCTCGCCGCCATTCCACACATGCGCGCCGCCGGCGGCGGTCGCATCATCAATTTCACGGACTGGGTCGCGCGAAGCGGGCGGCCTCGCTATCGCGGCTTCCTGCCCTACTACGTCGCCAAGGCGGGCGTCATCGGCCTCACCGAAGCGTTGGCCCTTGAGGTCGCGCCGGACAACATTCTCGTCAATGCCATCGCCCCTGGTCCCATTGTCCCGCCTGCGGGCACGACCGAAGACGAGGTGCAGGCGGTCGAGGAGGCGACGCCACTCCGCCGATGGGGCGGAGAAACGGAGGTCGCGAACGTGATCGCGATGCTGATCGACTCAGATTTCGTGACGGGGGAGACGATCAGGGTGGATGGCGGGCGGCATCTGCGGTAAGGCGATGCCCGTCACGTTCGCGCCGGGACGCCAAACAGCGATCTCATGGAGTCGAGCGCGCCGAGGAGCTCCTGGCGCTCGCGCGCGAAACAGAAGCGGATGTAGCCTTCTCCGTTCAGGCCGAAGTCCGCGCCGGGCACGCAGCCGATCCGTCCTCGCTTGATCAGGTACTCCGCCATGGCCCACGAGATCGATGACGGCCCACCGCCCTCGGCCCCATCCCGCCTCCAGGCGGGATCGATTCTGAGGAACGCGTAGAACGCCCCCCGCGGAGGCTTTCCAGAGAGGACTCCGTCGAGCTCGGCGATGCCCTCGTAAAACAGGTCTCGCCGGCCCTGCAGCTCGCGCCTGAATTCCTCGGTGCACGCCTGCGATCCTTCGAGCCCGCCGATGCCGCCGTACTGCACCACCGACGCGATGTTGCTCGCGGTGTAGAAGAGGACCTTCTTCATCCGCTCGCGGATCTTCGGGTCCCGACCGACGACGTACCCGAGCCGCAGGCCGGTCATCGCGAATGTCTTGCTGAACGTGAACAGTGAGAAGGTTCGCTCGTACATGCCGGCGAGCGACGCGATGCTCACGTGCTCGGCGCCGTCGAAGACGACGTCTTCATACGCTTCGTCCGAGATGATCCACAGGTCGTGCTTCATCGCGATGCCGGCCATGCCCTCGAGATCGCCGCGCGTGAGGACGCCACCGGTCGGGTTGTTCGGCGAGTTGAGATAGATCGCGCGCGTTCGCGGGCCAATCTTCGAGGCGAGCTCGTCGAGATCGAAGCGCCACGCCAGCGACTCGTGAAGCGGGCAGCCGACCGGCACGGCGCGCGCGGCCAGGATGCTGCCCATGCACGGCGGCCATTCGGGATCCGGAACGATCACTTCGTCGCCTGGCTCCAGCAACGCGTGGCAGATGAGGTAGAGGCCGTGAATCCCCCCGTTTGTCACCATCACGTCGTCCGGATCATCGACGGGGATGTCGTTCCGGCGCCTGAGTTTCTCCGAGATGAGCTCCCGCAGTCGAGGCAAGCCGGTCGTCTGCAGGTAGTGGCTTCTGTTCTCGCGCACGGCGCGGATCATCGCGTCCTTGACCGAATTCGGCGCATCGAAGCTGACGTCACCCTGATCCAGCCGGAACGGATCCGGCACGGAGTACATCATGTCGCGGATGCGGATGATGCCGGAGAAGGGAACCGAATCGAGGTAGTCGGCCATGGCGGTGCTAGCAGGACGGCTGAAAAACCCCTGATTCACCACAGAGGACGCAGAGAGCACAGAGAAAACTCTAATACCATGTGAACTCCGTGTGCCCTGTGCGCTCTGTGGTGAGCCTTTTTCAGCCGTCCTGCTAGAGTCGCAC
>JACPPN010000339.1 GCA_016190995.1 Acidobacteriota bacterium
ACGTGACAATGTCGCGGGTGGCGCCGGAGGGGGCCGGCCCGCAGGGCTGTCTTCCGTCACAGGAGCTTTTCGGCCCGAGCACCGGTGGGGCTGTCCGGCGCCAGGACCCGCCTGTTTGTCACTGTGTTCTGTAACGTTCCGTAGGCGCGCGCTCAGTATTCCGACGATAAGCTCGTGGCAGTCTTCTTGCCGAATTCCAACCGATTCAGCCCGATCCGCCCGTTGCTGATGACCAGCAGCGGATCCTGCACCACGATGATGTCTTCGAGCGGGTTGCCGTCGACGGCAATCAGGTCTGCCTCGAGGCCTGGCTCGATGGCGCCTGTCTGTTTTTCGATGCGCAGCAGCTCGGCGCCGGTAAGCGTGGCCGCCTGAATCGCCTGAAGTGGCGTGAATCCCATCGAGGCGAAGGCGGCGATCTCCTGCCCGATTCGCGTGACGCTCTGCGGCCCGTAACCGGTATCGGTCCCGGTGACGATCTTGATACCCATCTGGTGCGCGCGCTGAATCAGGCTTCGGCGGCGCGGCACCATGTGTTGCCCGCGAATCTGGAGGGCAGGGTCGTCGTAGTCGCCACCCGGCTGCATGAGGTCGATCGAGGTCGAATAGTTGGGCATCAGGAACGTGCCGCGCTCCTTCATCAGCCGCAGCGTGTCGTCGGACATGTACGTGCCGTGCTCGATGCTGCGCACGCCTGCCAGCACCGCCCCGCGCGCGCCTTCCTCGCCGTGCGCGTGACACTCGACCGGAATGCCCTTCTTGGCCGCCTCCTCGACGACCGCTCGAAGCTCCTGCTCCGTGAAGGACTGTTGGCGCGGATCGGTACCGGGCGATCCGGCGCGCTCAGTGCCGCGAGTCTTGATCACGTCGACGCCATGCGCCAGGTTCACCCGAACGATGCGACGCAGCTTCTCGGCGGTATCGGGTGCCGTCAAGGCGTCAGCCAGCGCCGGATCGGCCAGGACATCGTCTTGACCGAGCTCCGTCGTCACGAAGATGCCGGCCGCGACCACGTCCGGCCCTGCGATGACCCCTTTCTTCGACAGCTCGCGGATTGCAACGTCGCGGAACGACCCGACGCTGGCACTCCGAATGGTCGTCACGCCCGATTCGAGGGCGCGGCGTGCGGCGCGCAGGTTGTCGAGATGCGTGTGCGCATCGATCAGCCCGGGGACGAGGTACTTGCCCTTCAGATCGAAGGTCCGGATGCCTGGTGGCGGCGCCTCCCGTGCGATCCGTTCGATCCTCCCCTCACGCAGGGTCACGGTTGCATCGCGCGTCACGGCGCCGGTGCGCACGTCGATCACATTGGCATGGATGAGGGCAATAGGGTCTTGCGCAAGAGCGGGCTGGGCGAAGGAGGGCGCCGACATCACAATCGCGGCGAGCGCCAGCGCCGCTTGGATGGTCAATGGTTTCATGAAAGGCTCCTGAGACACGTGCGTAGGGACATCGGCCCAGTACGGGGGCACACGCGTGCCCCCCGCCGCGCATGGATGAGTGCGGTGGGACCGTGAGCAATCGTCTGGGCGGCCGCGACGGAAGCAAGCAGCGCGAACATTAGCGTCAGCGAGCATCGCGACATGGGCGGGCTCCTCATGCGCCGAGCGCAGCACCCAAAGACGGAACGGCGCGCTCGACCCGGACGCGCAAGCCTAGCCGACTCACCCTTGGCTCGCAAGCCCCGGGGTCCCCGCCGCGCGGAGGGTGCGCGGTGGGGTGGAAGCCCCGGGGTCCCCGCCGCGCGGAGGGTGCGCGGTGGGGTGGAAGCCCCGATTCATGAGCCGATGAATCCTTGTCGAGGGTCTCTGTGATCTCTGTGGCCTCTGTGGTGAGACGCTCCCCGCCGCGCGGAGCGTGCGCGAGCCTCTCCCGTCTCTGCGCTCACCGCCGGCGCCGAGGTTCGGGCCGCGGTCGATATTCGATCTGGATGTTGCTGATGATCGCGACGGGGCGACCTGGAAGCGTATAGGCCTCTTCACCGCGAAGCGTGCGGGCGACGAGCTTCTGGCCGACAATGCTGACGAGGTCGATGCGGGCCGGAATCGAGACGCGAATGCGTTCCGTGCCTGTCGGCGCCACCGCCTTCAGGCCGTCTGGTTGCGCGCCGCCGAGGATCCGATCGTCGAGATCATCGGGCCCGCGGAACTCGCTCTGGATTGCGGCCTGCCCGACCATGGTGCCATCCATCGACGCGACGTTGACAATGGCCGTGTAGCCGGAGAAGGCCCGGCCGGTACGAACGAGCTCTTCGGAATAGGTGTGCCGGTTGTGCAGATCGAAGATCAACGTCGCGTCACCGACGTGAGCCGGGATCTCGACGACAATGCCGTTCGCCGGATCGAATTCAATCAGCACGTCACAGTAGCGTCGCTTCGTGCTCGCGCCGATCCCCAGCTCGCTGGGACACGTCACGCGCGCGGGCTGGATAGTGGGACGCGCGGTGGCCGGCCGCCGCGGCGCGCGGCGCCTGCTCTGTGCCGCGGCCGACGGTCCGACGCACATGGTCGCGATGGCCGTAGCCATCAACGTCAGACGCCACGAACGTGCCCGCATGTCACCGAGTCCTCGCTCTCGCAGTATACAGGACGCCGTTTGCCCTTCGCGTTGCCTCGACAGCGCGGCACCAAGATGGCGGACGTGGCAGTACACTCTGAGGCGCGACACGGGAGGTTCTCTGAGGCGCCACGGCAAGAATCACGCTTCGCGAGGAACGCGCAGGGCCAGACCCGAAGGGACCGCGGCCACCGGCGGCGGCACAGCTCCTCAGACGGCATGGCTTGTCGCGCTGCTCGGCCTGACTTTCGTCATCAAAGCGATCGTCCTGGCCCAGTTGCACGATCATCCGCTGTTGCGGCCTGTTGGCGGGCTCGATACCGAGTACTACGTCACGCTCGCCCGGCAAGTGGCCGGCGGCGACGTTCTTCTCGGACCGCAGCCATATTTCGTGTCGCCGCTCTACATCTACTTCACCGCCGCGATTCTTGCGATGGCAGGACCCGACTCCCTGCTCGTGGTCAGGATCGCGCAGATTGCGCTCGGCACCGCGGCGGTCTGGCTCGTGTGGGACATGGCGCGCCAATGGTTTGGCAGGCGTGCGGCCTGGATTGCCTCGACGCTCGCCGCGGTCACGGGACTGTTCACCTTCTACGAGATCCTGCTGCTGCAGGCTGCCATCGATCCGTTCCTGACGGCGCTCCATTTGAACCTGCTGACCCGTGCCGTCCGGTCGGACCGCGTCAGCGTTTTTGCCCTCACCGGTCTCGCGATCGGCATGCACGCGCTGAATCGCCCAAACATCCTTCCATATGGGATGGTGCTGGTGGCGGCGGTCGTGGCGCGATCGTGGTGGGACACGCAGGCCATCGGCACCGCTCCGGCCGGGGCCGCGTCGACCGATCGCCTCTTGGCCACCCGCCGGGCGACGATGCAGGCTTCGGCCCTCGCGCTCGGGTTGACACTCGGGATTGTTCCCGTGACGTCGCGGAACTACGCGGTCTCGGGCGAGGCGATCCTTATCACGTCGCACGGCGGGCTGAACTTCTACATCGGCAACAACCCGGAGGCGGACGGAACGTATCACGGTGTGCCGGGCATCACGCCGGCGATTGCGGGACAGGCCCGGGATGCGCGGCGAGTGGCGGAACGTTCGCTCGGCCGTGCGCTCACGGCGCGCGAAGTGTCCGACTACTTCTACGCGCGAGCGTGGACGTGGATTCGCGAAAACCCTGCGCGGGCGGCGCGCCTGCTCGCGAAAAAGGTCGCGCTCGTGTGCAACGCGGCGTTCCTGCCCCTCAATTTCAGCTACGCGTACTACAGTCGCGATGCCGGGACGCTGCTCGCTGCGCTGATGGTCGGTCCGTGGCTGCTGATCCCTCTCGGCACGATCGGTCTGATGACGGCGCGGCCCGCAGGCGCCGGCTACTGGACGTGGGCGGCCTTCGTCCCCATCTACGGCCTGTCAGTCGCCGCATTCTTCGTCGCCGCGCGGTACCGCACGCCGATTCTCGTTCCACTGTGCGCGGCTGCGGGCGCGCTCATCGATCGTGTCTTCACGGCGATTCGACAGCACGACGTTGGTCGACTCACGAAGCCGCTGGTCGCCGCCGCCGCACTCTTCGTGTTCGTCAACTGGAACTGGGGCCTCGACGACGGCCGCGCCGAAGAACGGACGGCGATGGCTGTGCGGTTGATCGAGGACGGCCGGTCCGACGAAGCGCGGGGCGCAATCGCGCTCGCCGCCGAGCACCACCCGGCCCCCTCCCTCCTGCGCTATCGCGTCGGACGCGCCTACCAGGATCGCGGGGCGCCCGACGAGGCCATCCTGCAGTTCGACCGCGCCCTCGCGCTCGAGGATCGGGCGGAGATCCGCTTCAGCCTCGGTGAAGCGCTCCTCGACTCCGGCCGAGCCGCGGACGCCGTGCCCCATCTCCGCGCGGCGTACGCGCGCGGCGTCAGCGCCGAAGTCGCGGGGTTCGATCTGGCGCGCGCGCTCATGATGACGCGCAAGGCCGGCGAAGCCGCGCGCGTGCTCGAGCGATTGTCGATCGCCGCGGACGCTGACCCGCGACGCTTCCTGGCCGCCGGCGACCTCGCGCTGCAGCTGAATCGACCCGAGCTTGCCGTTCGATTCCTGCGCGGAAGCGTGAGGCGCGATCCTCGCTCGCCGGCGGCGCGCGAAAAACTCGGGCTGGCGCTGGGACTGGCGGGTGACCGGACGGGCGGCATCAGCGAGCTGGAGCACGCGACGCGTCTCGATCCGACGAGCGCCACCGCGCACCTCAATCTTGCCGTCTTGTATGCACAGGAGGGTCGGTTTGCCGAGGCGCGGGCCGAGGCTACGCGGGCACTCGCGATCGCGCCCAACTACGTCCGGGCGCGGGATTTTCTACGGACGCTCGAGCGCAGCGCGAAAAAATGAGGCCCGGGCGCTCAGCGCCCTCCGCGGTTGAGGCTCTGGATCACTGAGACTTCTTGACTCACTGATCTCAAAAGGTCGCCGAAGCGGACAGCACGAGCCGGCGCGGCGGCGCAAACTGATTCGTCGTCCCGAAGAACGGGTTCGGCTGCGTGTAGGGACCGAAGTACGGCGGTGCCGAGATCGTGACGAGATCGAGAAACTGCTGCCCGTCGGTCGAGAGGCGGGTCTGGTTCCCGATGACATTCAACAGCCGCGCCTCGAGCTTGAGCGCCACCCGTCCGGTCAGCGGCACCCGGTAGGCCCCCAGCAGATCGAGGTTGGCCCACGTCGGGTTGCGGTGCGCCCCCGCCGGCTCCAGGTTGTTCAGCACCGCGCCCTCCCAATCGCGCGCGCGCGCGTTCCACGGCGTGCCGCTCTGCACGCGCAGGTACCCGCCGACCGAGAGGGCATCGGTCGGCATCCAGCTCGAGAACACCTTGAAGACGTGCGGCCGATCCTGGCGCAGCGGGCCGAATCGATTGGGTTCCTCGACGTTCGTGCCGGGACCGTCCTGGATGAACGAGGAAGTGTTGAAGACGGCGGACCCCGCGTAATCGAGGTCGAAATTCCCCTCGAACCGGCTCCACGTGTAGCTCACGTTCGCGCTCCAGCCCTTCAGCAGCGGCCGCGCCAGCTCGATCGTGAACGCCTTGTAGCTGCGCTTGGCGTCGGCGTTCTGGCAGGACGCAAACCGCGAGCAGGGCAGGTTCGCAGCCGCGTACGGCCCCGTGTCGGGCAGCACCGACGGGACGTCCTCGATGAAATTGTCGGTGTCGCGGTACATGAAGAAGAGATCGACGCTCCAGTCGCGCGGAAGCGGCGTCGAGTAGCCGACCAGGACCTCATCGTTGTAGATCGCCTCGAGCGCCGGGTCGATCAGTTTGCCGGTCGTCGAGGCGCGCGGCGCATCGGAGACCAGGGTGCCCGCGAGATCGAAGCGCGCCTCGCGCTGGAAGATGCGGCGCGGCGCCAGGCTGCGGCCGCTCGACTTCTGATCCATGTTGTAGTAGCGGCCCCAGTTCGCATACGCCTTGTCGCCCGAGCCCGGCCGCACGTTGACGTTCACGCCCAGGCGCGGTTGGATCTCGTCGCCGTAATCGAATCTCAAGAACGTGCAGGTGTCGCCGTCCGACTGGTAAAGCGCGGCGCCGCCTTTCAGCGTGACGGTGGCCGGGCACCCGCCGCTGCCTTCGAGATCCTGCGAAAAGTCGTCGCGGTTGGCGAGGACGCCCGCATTAATCGTGACGCGCGAGCCGATGCTGACGTTGTCCTGGACGAACAGGGCCCACGTTCGGCCCTGTCCCAGCTGCGGCGGCTGCTGGAAGTAATAGCGCGCGCGAATCAGCGTCCGGCCGCCGGAGACGATTTGCGCGAGCTGGCCCCATCCGTTCGCCAGGCGCGAGAGTTCTTCTTCGCCGAACTCGTACCCGCCGCCAGCTTTCAGCTCGTGAGTCGATCGGCCGAGATCGAGGTACTGCGTGAACGTCCCTCTGATCTCATGCCGCTTGTAGTTCTGCCGGTTCGTGTATTCGGCGCCTCCCGTGAGGATGCTCGCCTTCGCCTGATCCGTGTAGAGCCCCATGCGAGCGAGATTGCTCGGATCCCACCGCGGCAGGTGCCCGAGATCCGTGATGGGGGCGTCGGTGTTGTTTTCCTTCATGTAGAGATACTTCACGTCGATGGAGCTGCGGCCCGTGAGGATATATCCCCACGACGCGGTCGCGACGCGGCTGCTGTTGTCGGTCGTGGACGCGACGCTCGCCTCCGTGCCCGAGCCGAGGCCTGCATTCTCGACGTCGTTCGGCCGGTCCCGGAACCCGACGTTGATCAGGTGACTCGATGTCGGGGTGGCCGTGATCTTGCTGTACAGCTCGTGACCGGTGCGCTTCTCGTCCGGCAGGGCGGCCCCGAGCTTGTTGGTGCGGTCCCAGCGCGTGTCACGGAAGTACCGCGCGGAGCCGTACCAGAACAGCCTGTCCCGCATGATCGGCCCGCCGATGCCGATCGCGGGACTGGCGACCGACGTCAGGAGGGGATCGCGAAAGGCGTTGTCCTCGAAGTCGCCGATGAGCCCTGTCGGCAGCCAGTCGATCCGCGCGGCGCCGGTGAACCGGTTGGTGCCCGACTTGCTCACGGCGTTGGTGACCGCGCCGGCCGTGCGGCCGAACTCCGCGGAGATGCCGGCGCGCTTGATGTTGACCTCGGCGATGTCCAGCTCGTTGATCTCGGTCGCCAGGTAGCCGAATCCCGGGTTGGTGATGTTGACCCCGTCGATCAGGTAGGTGTTGTCCTGACGCGTGCCGCCGGCCGCCGGCCCGATGGGGCTGCGATTGTCGGCGACGCCGGGAATCAGCTGAAACAAGCCGCGATACGAGCGCTCGAGCGGGATCGACTGGAGGTATTCCTGATTGAAGTTGAACGCCACCTCGGTCGATTTCAGATCGACGACCGGCGTGGCCGCGGTCACGGTGAGGGCTTCCGTCACCGTCAGACCGAGCACCAGTTCGAGCTGCGTATCCTTGCCAACCTCCACAATGGCGGTACGCTTCGTGTCGCCGACGCCGTTCTGTGCGGCTTCGACGATGTAGGTTCCAGGCAGCAGGAGGGTGAAGGCGTAACCGCCGCCCTCGTCGGTCGTGGTCGAGCGGCCGGCCGGCAACTGATCGCCTCCGACCTTCACCGGAATCCCCTGCAGCGGCGCTCCGTTCCTGTCGAACACGGCGCCGGAGATCGACCCTGTGGTCTGTGCCGAGGCCGTGCCGGCCAGGCAGGCGCCCAGCGCCATGGCCAAGAGAAGCGGTTTCATATCCCCTCCAGAGAAGAAATGAAGGTGGGAAACCCGAGAGACACGGTGGGAACCAGGAGCGTGTGCCGAATAGCCGATGCTAGGTCGGCAGCGTCCGCAAGTCAACCGAGAGTACTGAGGAGCACGGCCGGATGAATCGACAGCGATGGATGGACGCATCCCGTCGAGCCCCCAAACAACCGGACGCTGAAAAACCGTTGATTCACCAAGGACACAGCGCGGCTCCCCCACAACCCAACCAGTGGGCATCCGCGCTAGCGGGCCCTTGCTGGTGAACGTTTCCCTCACCCTGCTCGTCAGCGCCGGGTGACGGGTTCGGCTTCGTCGGTCACGGACGCGAGCGTCGAGCTATCCATCGTCGGAAGGCTGCTGCGGTGCTTGATCAGCTCGAGGAATTCCATGCGGGTGCGAGCGTGGTCCCGGAAGACGCCGAGCATCGCGCTCGTCACGGCGAACGAGTTCTGCTTCTCGACGCCGCGCATGGCCATGCACAGGTGCGTGCCTTCGACGACCACCGCCACGCCCAACGGCCGGATCTTGGAGTCGATCGTCTCGGCAATCTGACTCGTGAGCCGTTCCTGCAACTGCAGGCGGCGCGCGAAGATGTCCACGAGGCGGGGGATCTTGCTGAGACCGATGACCCGCCCCTGCGGGATGTAGGCGACGTGACACTTGCCGAAGAACGGCAGCAGATGATGCTCGCACAGGCTGTAGAAGTCGATGTCCTTGACGATGACCATCTCGTTATAATCGACGGTAAAGAGCGCATCGTTGAGAATGGCATCGAGGTCGGCGCCGTACCCGCCGGTCAAGAACTTCAGCGCTTTCTCGACGCGTCTCGGCGTGTTGCGGAGACCTTCGCGCGTCGGGTTCTCGCCGAGCTCGATCAGCAGCCGCCTGATGAGTTCCTGCATTTTCTCATTCTATATCACGGCCGTCGGGCCCTTCGCGCAGGTGCAGGATCCCGACGCGCTCTACCGACGCCGTGAAGATCCTCCCAGCGCGCGGCAGGCGGAAGCCATCTGGACGGAGCGCCTGAGGCGCGATCGCGCCGACTACGAAGCGGCGTGGAAGGTGTCGCGGACGTGCTATTGGCTCGGCGGCCACGCGCCCGCCGACGAGCGCAAGCCGGCGCTCGAGCGCGGGATCGAAGCGGCGCACGCCGCCGTCGCCGTTCGGCCGAACCGGCCGGAGGGGCATTTCTGGCTGGCGGCGAACATGGGTGCGCTCGCCGAGTCGTTCGGGCTGCGCGCCGGAATCAAGTACCGGAAGCCGATTCGGGAGGAGCTCGAGGCCGTCCTCCGCATCGACCCGCCGTTCATGAGCGGGTCGGCCGATCGCGCGCTCGGGCGCTGGTACTACAAAGTGCCGCGCCTGTTCGGCGGGAGCCTGAAGAAATCGGAGGCGCACCTGCGTCGCTCGCTGCAGTACGCACCCGACAGCACGATCTCGCATCTGTATCTCGCCGAAACCCTGCTGGCCATGGACCGCACGGCGGAGGCGCGAGCGGAGCTGCAGCGTGTCATCGACGCCCCTATCGATCCGGAGTGGGCCCCCGAGGATCGCGAGTTCAAGGCGAAAGCGAAGGAGATGCTGAACACGATCGAGAGAACCTATGAGTCAAGCAGTCTCATCGATCCAAAGCGCCCACCGCGGAGGGCCCTGAGAGCGCGGAGGAATCAATCAGCTTTCGGAGTCTTCGCGGGCTCCGCGTTCTCTGCGGTGAGCGCTTTTGACGCCGGATCCAGGATCAATGATGACGGCAATCGCCTATCGTCAATACTTGTAAAAACCTTCCCCGCTTTTCCGACCCAATCGGCCTGCCAGGACCATCCGCTTGAGCAGCGGCGGCGCCGCGTACGCGGGCTCTCGGAATTCCTCGAACATGATGTTGGCGATAAAGTAGGTGGTATCGAGACCGACGAAGTCGAGCAGCGTAAACGGGCCCATGGGATGGCCGCACCCGAGCTTCATCCCTTTGTCGATGTCTTCGAGCGTACCGAGTCCGTTCTCGTACGCCCGGATGGCATCCAGCAGGTACGGCACGAGCAGACGGTTGACGATGAAGCCGGGACGATCGGGGGCGCGGATGGGCTCTTTCCCGAGGGACTGAGCGAACGCGAAGATCGTCTGGTGCGTCGCATCGCTCGTGGTCAAGGCGCGAATCACCTCGACCAGCCTCATGAGGGGGACCGGGTTGAAGAAATGCAGCCCGCCGAACCGATCGGGTCTCCGGGTAGCCGCCGCCAGCTCCGTGATGCAGAGCGAGGAGGTGTTCGACACGAAGATCGTCTCGCCGCCCGCCGCGGCGTCGAGCGCGTGAAAGGTTTGCTTCTTGGCCTCCACATTCTCGACGATGGCCTCGATGACGATGTCGCACGCCGCGAGGTCGTCAACGGTCGTCGTTCCGGTTAGATTCGCGAGCGTCGTGTCGCGAACCTGCTCGGTCAGCTTTCCCTTCTGGACGCCGTCGTCCAGAAACCTTCGGACGCGCCCCAGCCCCTTTTCGAGGAAGGACTGATCGACCTCGCGGACGATTGTTCGATAGCCGGCCTGCGCCGAGACCTGCGCGATGCCGGACCCCATCAGGCCACAGCCGAGCACACCGACGGTACGGATTTGCACGGCGAACTCTCCACAGTCGACAGTTCCCAGTCGACTCACCCGACTCACACCGTTTCAACGATGGCGGCGATGCCCTGGCCTCCTCCGATGCACGCGGTCGCGAGGCCGCGTTTCGCGCCGCGCCGCCGCAGCTCGAGGGTCAGCGTCAGGAGGAGGCGGGTACCGGTCATGCCGAGCGGATGCCCGAGCGCGATCGCGCCGCCGTTGACGTTCACCTTGCTGCGGTCCAGGCCGAGCTCGCGCTCGACCGACAGGTACTGCGCCGCGAACGCCTCGTTCACCTCGATGAGATCGAGGTCGTCGAGCGTGAGGCCGGTGCGCTCCAGGACTTTTCGCGTCGCCGGTGCCGGTCCCATGCCCATCAGGGTCGGCTCGACGCCGACGGCCGCCCAGGCCACGAGCCGTCCAATCGGCGTCAGGCCGCGTTCGTCGACGGCGCGACCGGACGCCAGGACGAGCGCCGCCCCGCCATCGACGATGCCGCTGGCGTTGCCTGCCGTGACGCAGCCGTTCTTGCTGAATGCGGGAGGCAAGGACGCCAGTACCTCCATCGTGCTGTCGGGACGCATGTGATCGTCGCGGGCAACACGCTGCACCCCCTTGCGCGTCTTGATCTCGACGGACACGACCTCTTCGGCCATGCGTCCTTCTTCCCAGGCGCGGAACGCGAGCTGCTGGCTGCGCACCGCGTAGCAGTCCTGCTCTTCGCGATTCACGTTATAGCGCGCGGCGCAGTGTTCCGCGGTCACGGCCATGCTGCAGTTGCAGTGCGTGTCGACGAGCGCCTCCCACAGGTAGTCTTCCAGCTTGCCCTGGCCGAGCTTCAACCCCGCGCGCAAGCCGCGGATGAGATGCGGCGCCTGACTCATGTTCTCCACGCCGCCCGTCAGCACGATGTCTGCTTCGCCGAGCTGAATGAGCTGCGCACCGCTCACCGCCGCCTGGACGCCGGAGCCGCAGAGCCGGTTGACCGTGAGGGCCGGAACCTCGATGGGGACGCCCGCTTTGAGGGCCACATGACGGGCTCCGTAGATCGCGTCGGCGCTCGTCTGCAGCACGTTGCCGAAGACCGCATGGTCGACCCAGTCGGGCTTGACGCCCGTGCGCTCGAGCGCTGCCCGCGAGGCGATCGCGCCGAGCTCCAGGGCCGAGACGTCCTTCAGTGCGCCGACGTACTCCGTCATGGGAGTGCGGGCGCCGCCGAGAATGAAGACCGGAGGCTGGGTGTTGGTCATGATGGTCAATGGTTGGACCTGAATCCGGCGTCAAAAGCGTTCACCGCAGAGCACGCGGAGCCCGCGGAAACTCCGAAAAGCTGATTCATTCCCCCGCGTTCTCGGCGCCTTCCGCGGTGAAGGCTTCAGTGCTGAATCACCTGTCAACTGTCGACCGAGCGCCGCGCCGTCGAATCTCCGCGGCGATGAAATCGCCGGTTTCACGCGTGCCGAGCGATCCGCCGATCTCGGGCGGCACGTTCCCGCTCATGACGGCGGCCTTGACCGCCTCCTCGATTTCAGCGGCCTCGCGGACCAGGCCGGCGTGCTCGAGCATCAGGGCCGCGGACAGGATGGCGCCAATCGGGTTCGCGATATTCCGTCCTGCGTACTTCGGCGCCGATCCATGTACCGGCTCGAACATCGACGTCTGGCCCGGATGGAGATTGGCGGACGCCGCCATGCCAAGGCCGCCCTGCAGCTGCGCGCCAAGATCCGTGATGATGTCTCCGAACATGTTGTTCGTCACGATGACGTCGAGCTGCCCGGGGTTCTTGATCATCTGCATCGCGAGCGCATCGATATAGAGGTGCACGGGCTCGACATCCGGATACTGCGGCGCCAGCTCCTGAAAGACCCGCTGCCACAGCGCGTGGCCGTAGCCGAGCGCGTTGCTCTTGTCGGACATGCACACGCGCGTGCGGCCGTGCGCGGCGGCGTACTCGAACGCGTACAGGATGATGCGGTGCACCCCTTTGTGCGTGTTCACGTCTTCCTGCAGGGCAATCTCGTCGGGCGTGCCGGGCTTGAACCGGCCGCCCATGTTGACGTAGAGGCCCTCGGTGTTCTCCCGGAACACGACGAAGTTGACGTCTTCGGCGTTTCGGCCTTTCAGCGGACACAGGCGCGGGTCGATCAACTTGACCGGACGGTAGTTCACGTACAGATCGAGCTCGAACCGCGTCCCGAGCAGGATCTCGCGCGCGTGGCGCATGTCGGGAATTCGCGGATCGCCGAGCGCACCCATGAAGATGGCGTCGAACTGGTCGCGCAGCATCGCATACCCGTCCGGAGGCATGCTGATGCCGGTCTCGAGGTAGTAGTCCGCCCCGTACGGCAATGTCTCGAGATCGAAGGAGCGGCCGAACGCCTCCCCGACCGCGCGAAGCGTCTTGACCGCTTCGGCCGTCACGTCTTTTCCGATCCCATCGCCCGGAATCACTGCGACGCGCATGATCGGTTACATCCGCTCCACCGCAACTGCCATTCCCATCCCGCCGCTCACGCACAGTGTCGCGAGCCCGAGCCGGGCGCCCCGACGCTGCATCTCGTGGATGAGCGTCACAAGGATCCGGGCGCCGGTGCAGCCGATGGGATGTCCGGCTCGGCGGCCGACCTGTCGCGCCGGATTCGGACCGGTGCCGGCCTGCCGCGCGTGGCCGATCCACACGTCGTCGATCTCCGCGGGTTCGACGCCGGCACGCGTCATTGCGGCCTTGGCGGCCACTGCGCCCAGCTCTGCTGGATGGATCGTGCGAAAGGCGCCGCCGTATTTCCCAGGTGGCGGTGCGCGCCCCGCCTAGGATGAGCACGTCACGAAGGGACACGACCCGGGAATGATATCAGAGGGGGGTCGACTGTCGACTCGACTGTCGACTCCTAGATCTCCTCCAGATCGATCTGCGCCCGCTGGAGCTTGCCGCTGAAATCGACGTATATCGATTTCCACTCCGAGAACACGTCGAGCGCGGCGACGCCCGCCTCGCGGTGGCCGTTGCCCGTCGCCTTGGTTCCGCCGAACGGCAGATGCACTTCGGCGCCAATGGTCGGCGCGTTGACGTAGAAGATCCCCGTGTAGAGGTCCCGCATCGCGGTAAACGCGCGATTGACGTCCTGGGTGTAGATCGAGGCGGAGAGACCGTAGATGACGTCGTTCCCGACCTCGATGGCTTCCTCGAGCGACCGCACCGGAATGACGGACACGACGGGCCCGAAGATCTCTTCCTGCGCAATCCGCATCTTCGGATGCACGTCGGCGAAGACGGTCGGTTCGTGAAAGAATCCCTTGTGGTAGGGCGCCTTGTCGAGCCGGTGGCCGCCCGTCCGCAGCTTCGCGCCTTCCTGCTGGCCGATCGCGACGTAGTTCATCACCGTCTCGAGCTGGCTCTCGCTCACCGACGGCCCCATCTCGGTCTGGGGATCCAGTCCGTCGCCCACGCGGAGCGAACGCGCGCGCGCGACGAATTGCTCCACGAAGCTCCCGTAGACGTTCTCGTGAACGATGACGCGGCTCGCTGCCGTGCAGCGCTGTCCGGTCGTCCCGAATCCGCCCCACAGACACCCGTCCACCGCCAGTTCCAGCTTCGCGTCGTCCATGACCATGATGACGTTCTTGCCGCCCATCTCGAGGTGCACTTTCTTGAAGCTCGGCGCCGACTTCTCCGCCACCAGCCGCCCGACCTCCGTTGAACCGGTGAAGGACACGACCTTGACATCATCGCTGTCGAGCATGGCGGCACCCACCTCGCCGCCGCTGCCCGTCACGAGATTGACGACGCCGCGCGGTAC
>JACPPN010000344.1 GCA_016190995.1 Acidobacteriota bacterium
CGCGGCCGAATGCTCGTCGAGCTGCACAACTACGTGACGAACCCGCTGAACTCCTCGGCGATCGATCCGTTCACCGCGCAGATCACGAGCCTGACCCCCGGGGTGACGACGGCCACGCGCCGGATCGTGAACTATCCGGCGGTCGCGCCGGGGGAGAGCGCGTTCGGCGACAAGCCGTTCCGATTCACTATCGCAGGGACGTTCGTTCCCGGGACGCCCATCATCTTCCGGCTGAGGACGATCAACAACGGCAAGGCAGGTGCCGTCCTGTACATCAAGCTGTCCAACACCGGGACGCCGGAAGAAACGACGATCCTTACGGAGGACTTCGAGTCGGTTGCCCCGGGCAGCCTGCCCGCCGGGTGGTCGAGCATCCACGGCGCTGGCAACAACGACGTCCCGTGGACGACGACGAGTACGTTCTGCGGTCCGACCAACGCCGCATTCCATCCGAACGCGAATGACGGCCTGAGCGGCGATCCGTCGCGGTGGGAGCGCCTGAGCAGTCCGCTCATCACCGTCCCGGCGGACGCGGAGTACGTGACGCTCGACATGGACGTCTGCTACAACACGGAAGAGGATCCGCTCTATCAGAGGCTGGCCTACGACGGGTTCTTCCTGCGGATTACCGACTACACCGCGAGCCGGACCGTGCGCAGCGTGCTCGTCGAGGCCTTCGCGGACCAGTTCACCACGGACAACTTCAAGCACTACCCGCGTCACTTCCCGTGGGGGACCGGGCTGGCCAACTACTTCGAAGATATGTCCGCCTGGGCGGGCAACTCCGGCGGGGCCGTGCACACGCGGATGCGCCTGCCGGGCATGGCCGGGAGCGATGTACGGCTGCGATTCGAGTACACGCAGGACACGTTCTCGACTTGTCAGGATGTGCGGCCCGGCACCAACTGCGGCGTCTGGGTCGACAACATCGTGATGAAGGGCGTGAAGTCGGCGCAGTAGGAGACGTGAAGGACGGCGGAGGGCGCCCAGAGCGCGGAGGAGTTGCCTGGTTTTCCCGGTCTCCGCGTCCTTCGCGTCTTCTGCGGTGAGAGCTTTCGACGCCGGATGCAGGTTGATGGATTGATTCATTGATCTCCCGATCGGACCTTGGGCGATCAATGGATCAATCTTTAATCAGCCGCGCCTGGCGCGCGGGAGTACGCCAGGACCCGGGCCTTCTGCGTCGGACGAGTCAAGCTCGTAGTGTCGGCGGTCAGGACCCGATCGATCTCCTCGATGGACGTGATGCCCTGAGCGACGAGCGCGAGCCCTTCATCGCGCATCGACGGGAATCCCGAGGTGCGGAAGGCGGCGCGCAGCTCGCTCGCACGCGCGCCGCGGGCGATCAAGTCGCGCATCGGCTCGTCGGGCAGCAGCAGCTCGAACACGGGACGGCGATGGCGATAGCCGGTGTGGCGGCAGCGCTCGCATCCGCGGCCGGCGCGCGCCGGCACGGCGAGGGCGCCGTGAATCTCGGCGAGGCGTTTCGATTCGAGCTCGCTGAGCGGCTGGCGACAGCCGGGGCAGAGCTCGCGCACCAGGCGTTGCGCCACGACCAGCGTGAGGCTCTCGGCAATACGGAACGGCTCCAGCCCGAGGTTCAGCAGGCGTGTGATGGCCGAGACGACGTTGCTGGTGTGCAGCGAGCTCAGGACCAGATGCCCGGTGTACGCCGCTTCCCCGACCAGGCGGCCGACATCGGGGTCCCGGATCTCGCCGACCATGATCACATTGGGATCCTGACGGAGAACCTCGCGCAGCACGCGCGCGAGCGTCGTGTCCTTGCCGTCGACTTCGATCTGCGTCACCCCCTGCACGCGACGCTCGACCGGATCCTCGATCGTGACGATGTTGCGCGATCCGGTGTTGACGTAGTTGAGCGCGGCATAGAGAACCGTCGTCTTGCCGGTCCCGGGCGGACCCGTGACGAGCACGAGGCCGTCGGGCCGATCGAGGGCCCATCGAAGGATCTCGAGCCGGCCCGGGTCGTATCCCAGCGCGTCGAGTGAATGGATCTCGGCCTGGCTGTCGATGACGCGCATGGCGAGCGCTTCGCCGTGGACGGTCGGCATGGTGGCCAGCCGCACGTCGATGGGCCGATCGCCGAGGACGCGGAACGTTCCCCCCTGCGGGCGATGCCGGATCGCGATGTCCGCCTTGGCGAGCACCTTGATCCGGTTGACGACCGGACGCACCTTCTCCAGCGGGATCGTGGCGACAGTCTCGAGCAGGCCGGCAATGCGGTAGCGGACGGTGGCCCCCTCGGGGGCCGGCTCGACGTGAATGTCGCTGGCCTCCACGCGGGCCGCCTGCAGCACGAGCTCCTGCACCAGCTCGATCGGCGAGTGCAGGGGGAAGTTCCAGGACGAGGGCCTCGCCACCACGGCCTGGACTTCGGCGCGCCCCGACGGCCGCTTCCGAGCTCCCTCCGATCCCGTTTCCGGCGCCGGAGCGTAAAGGCGATCGAGGGCCGCGCGAATGTGCGACGGGCATGCGAGCACGGGCCGCGATCGCCGGCCCGTCGTAAACTGAATGTCGCGTTCGGCCTGGTCGTTGAACGGATGCGCGGTGGCGAAGGTGAGCGTGCGATCGTCCGCCTGCAACGGTACGATCGAGTGGCGGCGCGCGACACGTGCGGGGAGCAGCTTCAGGCAGGTCCGGTCGACCGTCGTGTCGGTCAGATCGACGAGCGGCATGCCCGCCACGCTCGCCAGGATGGCATAGCTGTCGGTTTCAGAGACGAATCCGAGCGCGACGACCGATTCAGCGAGCGGCAGTTGGTGCTTGTCGGCATGCGCGATCGCCTTGAGCAGGTCGACGCGCTTGATGAGCGACGAGCCGAGGAGCAGGCCGCTGAACTTGCGGCGTCCTTGGGGGACGCCGGTCCCGCCGTGATGGCGCAAGCGACGTTCGGAGACCTGCGCCTGAGGGGTCGCGCGTGGGCTCATGCGGATCGGTACCTGCCGCGTGCGGAAGGAGCAAGGTGACGTCCAAGGTAGCCTCGATACCGACAGAACGCGTCAAGCTTCTGGGGCTCAGCGACTTGACGGAAGATCACGTGCACCGCGTGTACGACACTGCACACTTCGGCATGTGCAAACTCGTTACACCAATTACAGAAGCGGCGCCGCCCCCATCGCGCGTCGCGTCGGTCAGAATACGTGCATCGCTCCAGGGGCGCACGCGTGTCAAGAACCTATCGGTATCGCGAAGAGGTACGGGAGGAGCTGTGGAAGCATGGGATCGCGCCGCACGACCACACGCCTCCTCACCTGGTCAGGGATTTCGTCAGCGACCTCTATCGCTACGAAATCCGCCGGCTGCGCGCGCGGCTGCTCGAACGCGAGTTCCCGAAGCACGAATACGCCGCCCGCGTCCTCGAGCTCCGCAACCGCTACGCGATCCTCTCGCTGCCGTTGCAGCGGTGGACTCTGGTCGACTGTTAGGCGCGCTCGCCGTTCGTGTCAGGCGGATTCATGCGAACGGTCTGCCTCCCAGGAGCTTCTGGACGGTGGCGAGATACGCGCGAAAGGCTCTCGTCGGGTCGCTGGCATTGCTCGGCTCACCCGTGGCGTTCGGGTAGTTGTTGCTGCCGTGCGCGCGAATTGCCTGCTCTGCATATTCCACTTCGAGAGACCACTGCGTGCCATCCATGGCGCTGGCGTTCGGATAGTTCTCACGCCACCGCCAGACGTTCAAGGCATCGAGCTCGTGGCGGAACTCCCGCCATTGTTGCGCCGATGGAGTCACTTCAACGCGGCGGGTGCCCTTTGAGCCTCTCGACTCCGTGTAGATGAGGACGCGCCCTTGTAATTCGACCGAGAAGGACGGCCCGGGGAAGCCTCCAATGGAGGCGCGGAGCTTCTTCGGAATGTCGTCCGGACCACTGGCGAACAGCAGCAAAGGCAGAGCAACCGGAAGAAGTGTGAGCATCACCGACCGAAGTTGAGGAGACATGTTTCACCAAAATTACGGAGACGGGACACGACCTGTTCGGTCCGACCGGTGGCTCCAAGAACCTCCAACGACCGAGTCGTGAGTGGGACGTGCAACCTCTCCTGGGGGGCGCATCTTAACATGCAGGTCCAGCCACCCACCCCGGCGAGGCTCGGCTGGATTGCTGGCGCTCCATCCGCCGCGCTGATTCGGCCGGAGACACGGCGTCACCTGAATGGTGGACGCTGGTCCGCGGTCCGCCACCACCAGGCTTCAAAGCGGGGCGTGACCCAGATCGTCCATGGCAGGAGAAACACGCCGGCGAAGAGATCCACGACGTAGTGATGCCGCAGGTACACCGTCGAGACGAGCAGGCCAAGGACGAATGTCAGGAGGATGGGAAAGAACCACCGGCAGTAGCGCCATGCGTAGTAGAGGCTCACGAAGCTCACGGCGGAATGCAGGCTCGGAAACGCGGCGCGCGAGGCGTGGTACGGCATCATCTCGAGGAGGCTCTCCTGGAACCCGGCGATGGGTCCGCCCCTGAGCGTCACCTTGAACATGCCGAGCGACGCCAGGTAGAGGCGCGGTGGCGCCGCGGGAAAGATGACGTAGAGCAGATAACCGGTGTAGAAGCAGACAATCACGCCGAGCAGCGCCTCGCGCGACTGCCGACGACGCCCCATCGACCAGAGCACGATGACGACCGAGGGCGCGACGAGATAGAAATTCGCGTAGAGCAGGCTGAAGAACTCGGTGCGCGCCGGCGTGATGTATCGTTCCGCCCAGACGACCGGCTGTCCGCCGAACAGCCAGTCCTCGATCGCCACGAGCTCGGCGTGCACGTCGTGCGGGTTGACGAACCGCACGGTGTCGTGCAGGTTCGTGTATACCGCAATGCACAACAGAAACGGCAGCATCGTCCGCAGGAACTCGGCGGCGGCCGACAGTGACGCCCGATTCGCCAGTCGCGCGCGGTTGCGCTCGATGAGCGGTACGAGGCCCGCGACGAGCATCGCGATGATGAGACGCAACAGCGCGCCGCGGATCCTCCGCGGCACCTCGCCCTGCTCGGCCAGGGACAGGTTCGCCCAGATCGTGACCATGCTCGAGGGGACGAATCCGACGAGAAACAAAGCCTCCTCTGGGCGAAGGCGACGCAACAGGCTGGGGAAACGGGCAGGCGGAACGGTCGACGCGGGGGCTTCAGGTGCGAGCGATGACGTCACGGCAATCCGGGCAGGATAGCACGGCGGCGCCACTCGGTCCGATGGTCCGGAGGTGTGCATGGCGATTCTTCCGCTTCTCTGCTTGCGAATGCGAAAAGGATGTGCGTTCGGGCTCAGCCACACGAGGTGGCACGGTAGTGCCTGATGGCCCAGGCCCAGCCGAGTGAGATAATTCAGCTGGCGCTACCGCCCACCTCCCCCCGTGTCTTCCATCGTCGATCGCGCTCAAGCCTCCAGGACACTCGGTCCGCTCGTCTGGCTGGCTGTCGTGGGGATCGTGGTCCTCTACGTTGTTCCCTTTTTCCTCGCGCTCCCGCTGCTCGATCCGGACGAAGGCCTGCACGCCGCGATTGCCCAGGAAATGGTCGAGCGCGGCGACCACCTTGTTCCACGCTTTCTGGGAGAGCCGTTCTTCGACAAGCCGGCGTTCTTCTTCTGGACGCAGGCGCTCTCGCTTCGTGCGTTCGGGATGAGTGAAGCGGCAGTGCGGTTCCCTGGCGTGATGTTGGGGGCGCTTGGCGCGGCGACGACCGGGATTCTGGCCTGGCGGCTGTTCGGTCGGGCCCGGACCGGCTGGCTCGCCGCGATCTTCTACGCGACGATGGACCTGCCGATGGCGTTGGCGGAGGCCCCGGTGCACGATGTGGCGCTCGTGCCGTTCACGACTCTCGCTCTGCTCTTCTTCTGGAACTCGGCAGGCGCCGGCAATCGGTCCTTGGCCCTCCGTTCTGCAGGCGCGGCCGGCATCGCGCTGGGAATCGCCATCCTCATCAAGGGCTTGACGGGGGTCGCGCTCGTCTGCATCGGCTACGGTCTTTTTCTCCTGTGGTCACGGCGCGTGTCCCTTGAGGCGATGATCTCAATCCTCGTCGCCGTCGTCATCGGCGCCGCCATCTCCGCGCCGTGGTACGTGCTCATGGACCTCCGCCATCCCGGATATGCGCGCTATTTCTTCCTCGAGCGTCATGTCTCCGGATTCCTTACGGCAACCCAGACCCACGGGGAGGCGCCATGGTGGTACTACGCGCCCGTGGTCGTCGGGGGCGGCCTCCCTTGGATTCCGTTGCTGCTGGTAGCGCTCGGCGAACGGATTACTGCCGGGCGGACGTCACGCAACGCCGACCGGCGTGTATCCCTGACGAACGAGGGCGAGGATCTCATGTGGATCTGGCTTTTTGGCGGCCTGCTATTCCTGAGCCTGGCCCACTCGAAGCTGGTGACGTACGTGCTGCCGCTGTTTCCTTCCATCGCCATCCTCGCGGCACGCAGCGTCGATCTTTCCCTCGGCTCGCGCGAAAGCCGGACGGCCACCTCCGTCATCACGCTCGTGGGCATGTGCGGCTTCGTCACGGTCCCGGTCGTCCTGACGGTGGTCGCGTGGCGATATGACTACAACGCAAACACGTTCGTCTGGACGGTCGGGACCCTTCTGTCAGCCGCCTGGTGGCTGGCCGTGTGGATGTGGGTGCGCGGCCGGCGGCTCGCCGCCACCGTGACGGCGGCGGCGATCCAGTTGGCGACGGCCCTTGCACTCCTGGGGCTCGTGGTTCCTGCGGTCGCGGGACTCCTGAGCGCGCGCGATCTCGCGCATCATTTCAATCGGCTGCAGCGCCTACCACGTCAGCTGCTCATCGCCGACGAACGCGTCGGGTCGATCGTCTTCTACCTCGATCCCGATCTGCGCCTGAAAGCGGAACAGATCCGGCCTGTCAGCCTGAACGACTTCGTTAGAACCACACCTGCCGATCCCGACATCGTGCTCGCCTTGCCGCTCAGGCTGGTCGACAAAGCGCGTCGGTTTTGGACCCTGAGAGACGTCCCCTCGGTAACCGTCGGCCACTATCGACTGTTCAACGCCCGGGACCTGCAGCGGCAGCGAAAGCTCGCGCGCCCCGTAGCCGACGCGCCGGCCGCAGACGAGTGATTAAGGAAAACGACGAATCCTCAGCCGGTCAGAATGGCGTTGGCTCTCGGTCCGGCAGGACGACGCATGCACCGGTTCCCGAGTCGCGAAACGTCTGCGTGGCAACGGGAATGAACTCCCAGTCGTAGCTCGTGGGCTTCAGCGTCAGCTTGAGGACGCCGTACGCCGTATTGTTCCGCACTTCGCTGTTCGCGCGTGTCGGGCCGAACCGATACACGCCCCCGCCTCCGGTTCCCACCACGAACTGCCGGATACCGCGCTCGGGATCGGCTTTCCCCTTGGGGTTCTGCGGCGCAAATCGTTCGTAGTCGTGGTCGTGGCCGTTGAGCACGACATCGGCGCTCGCGTCGTAGAGGACCTTCCACACGTTGGTCATGATCGGGCTGATGCCGTGGGGGCCGGAGCTGAAGACAGGCACGTGCCAGTAGGCGAGCGTGCACGCGGCCGGGTGCGCTTCGAGGTCCTCCTTCAACCATTTCAGTTGTGCCGATCTCGAATTGGCGGAAACGGTGCTGTTCAGCGAGATGATGTGCCACGCTCCCGCGTCGAAGCTGTAGTACCCACGATCCTTCGGCCCGGCCTTGTCACCGAAGTACGCAAAGTACGGTCTGGCGCGATCCGTCAGGTAGTCGTGATTCCCGGGGCTCGGTCGAGTGCGGGCCTTGTGGCGTCCCCAGGTGGGCTCGTAACAATCCTCGAACTCGCGCGCGGTGCCAGTCAGATACGCATGATCGCCGAGCGTGAGGATCGTGCCTTCGAGCGTGTCGAGTAAGCGCGCGGTCGCCTGCGCCCCGGCCAGGAAGTTGCAGTTAGCGATGTCGCCGGCCGCCAGAATTGTCGCGCTATCCGAAGTCGGCAGGGCCGGCCCCTGCGCCTGAAGCCCGGGCGTCTCGGTAAGACCAAGCAGCGGGACACAACAGGAAAGGAGCAGCGCTCTCGCAATCACGAGGCAAGAGTATAGGTGATAGGGCGAGGCTTGCTGCGCGCCGGGTGGACGAAGAAGTCGCCGCAGGCGGCGTTCGGCAGCGTTCGGAGAAGGACGGGAGCTGTGGCGAGCCTTCCAAGCTCGTGACTGGGGAACGGTCGAGACCCGGTGAGTGGGAAGGCGAGGCCCTCATTCGTTGGGGCCGAGCGTTCATGCCCGAACTCGGTTGCCTTGCCCAATGCCGCGCGCGGGTCTGTCGCCCCGCCCGGCGCCACCCGCGGCGGCATCGGCAGCTTCAGCGATCTGTGGGGTTAGGGTCGGCCCGACTGATGCGCTCGGGCTGGCCTGGCTAGTGCGCTGCCTGGCGTTCCTTCGGATCTATCGCCATCAGCTCGGCATGGGACTCGACGTGCGCCTTCACGATCGCTTCGGCCGCCGCCATCGCGTCCGCGTCGCCGTTGCGGTAGATCGCGTTGGCTTCGATGAAACCGTGCTGGCTGGCCGGAACCGCCTCGACGCTGTCGTAGATGGCGGTTACGGGGCAGGCTGGCACGCAGGCGCCGCAGTCGATGCACTCCTCCGGATGGATATAGAGCATCGTCATGGTCTCGAATTCCGGTTCATCCTTGCGCGGATGGATGCAATCCACCGGACAGACGTCCACACAGGCTGTGTCCTTCGTGCCGATGCAGGGGTCGGTGATGACGAACGGCATGATCTCTCCTCGCGAATGGGTTCCTATAAGGCCGGGCGTCCGGATGCGCCGGCGGGCCCGCGATGTCTCGGAGATTCTGAATCGGATCGAGTAGGATTTGCAACGCCAGCCGGGCGATTGGGCCCGGCCGGCGTCCCCCCGTCCGCGTGCCGGGCTGCCATGGCAGCCGTGCTTCCTGGTGGCGGCCGGGCGCGCGTCCGATGGAGGCATCATGGCCGACCACGTCTACAAATCGATTGAGCTCACCGGGTCCTCGTCAACCGGCATCGAAGACGCCGTGCACAAAGCCATCGCGCGCGCCTCGAAGACCGTCCGCAACATGCGATGGCTCGAGGTCGCGAGCATCCGGGGCCACCTCGACAAGGGAGTGGTCGCGCACTGGCAGGTCACCGTGAAGATCGGCTTTACCCTCGAGGCCTGACATTCGGCGCGTTGAATGATCTAGAAGATGCCTAGCGGCGGCGATTTGATTGCCGACGTCCTTGCACGACAGCGCGTCTCGCACGTTTTCACGTTGTGCGGTGGACACATTTCACCAATCCTCGTCGCGGCGAGGGCGCATGGCATCCGGGTGGTGGACGTTCGCGACGAAGCCACAGCCGTCTTCGCAGCCGACGCGGTCGCGCGCCTCACCGGCATTCCGGGCGTCGCGGCCGTCACAGCCGGACCCGGCGCCACGAACAGCATCACGGCGATCAAGAACGCGCAGCTCGCGCGGTCCCCGATTGTCGTTCTCGGAGGCGCCACCGCCACGATTCTGAAGGGGCGCGGCTCGCTGCAGGACATCGATCAACTCGCGCTCATCGGACCTCACGTCAAGTGGATTCGGTCGGTGCGAACGGTCCGATCGCTGCCGAGACTGCTCGAACAGGCCTTCGTCGAGGCGCGCAGCAGCATTCCCGGCCCTGTCTTTCTCGAGTGTCCTGTCGATCTTCTCTACGCGGAAGACGTGGTGCGGAACTGGTACGGGGTAGCGGCTGACAAGCAGCCGCGGTCGATCGGCAGCCGCCTGGAGCGCTGGTATCTGGCCCGTCATCTCAACCGATTGTTTCGCGGTGTTCCCGCGGCGCGGCCTGCCGCTCCCGTGCGACCGGCACCGCGCCCGCCCGAGCGACGTGCGGTCGGTGACGCGCTTACGCTCCTCAACCGAGCGGATCGGCCGGTCGTGCTCGTCGGCAGCCAGGCGCTCGAGTCCGCGGCGGAGGTCGCGCCGATCGTAGATGCGCTGTCGCGGCTCGGCGCGCCCGTGTATCTGGCCGGAATGGCGCGGGGCCTCCTCGGCGCCACGCACCCGCTGCAGCTCCGCCACCATCGCCGCGAGGCGCTCCGTGAAGCGGACGTGGTGGTGCTCGCGGGGACGCCATGCGACTTCCGTCTCGAGTACGGGCGGCAGATCAATCGGCACGCCGCGGTGATTGCGGTGAATCGGGCGCGCGCCGAGCTCCGGCGGAATCGCCGTCCAGCGCTTGCGATTGAGGCCGATCCGCCTCTGCTGTTGTGCGGGCTCGCGGAGGCGCGGCCGCAGGCCGCGCGCTGGACGGCGTGGCTCGAGGCGCTGCGACAGCGCGACGCGGATCGCGATCGCGCCATCGTGGCGCAAGCGGAGGCCCGGACCGAGTTCGTCAACCCGCTGCGGCTGCACCGCGAAATCGATCGCATCCTCCCCGACGACAGCACCATCGTGGCAGACGGCGGCGATTTCGTGGCCGCGGCGTCCTACATCATTCGACCGCGCAAGCCGTTGTCATGGCTCGATCCCGGCGTCTTCGGCACGCTCGGCGCCGGGGCAGGCTTTGCGGTCGGATCGGCGCTGTGCCGGCCGTCCGAGGAAACGTGGCTCCTGCTCGGCGACGGCGCGGCGGGGTTCAGCCTCATGGAATTCGACACGCTGGTGCGTCACCGGATTCCTCTCGTGGCCGTCGTCGGCAACGATGCCTGCTGGACGCAGATTGCCCGGGAACAGGTGGAGCTGCTGAAGGACGACGTGGGAACGGCCTTACGCCGCACCGACTACCACACGGTCGCCGAGGGGCTCGGGGGGAAGGGCCTGCTGCTCGACGCCGATGAGCGTATCGCGGGCACGCTGGAGTGCGCACGCTCGCTCGCGCGCGCAGGCCACCCGGTCCTCGTCAACGTCCTCATCGGCGGCACGGAGTTTCGCAAGGGCGCGATTTCGATGTAGGCCGCTTCCGCTCCTCCCGTTCGTCGTCATCATCGTCTGCCGCGATGGCCTGCACGAAGAGCGTTCGGCGCGGAGGCGGCATCGGAGAATCGGCGCCGCGAATGGCGCGCCACAGAATCTCGTTGCCCTCGAGATCCGGAACACGGTCCGCGTCCGCGAGATCCATCCTGAGCGATGCGGCCGCCCCGTACGCCGTCGGGGTGTTGCGCTCGTCGAGTGGAACGCGCGCCGCGAGATGCTTGTACGGCTCCAGCACCGGCATTGCTTGGAACGCGTTGTAGGCGGGGGTCGCGGCGGCGTCGTACTGGCTCATCGGCGGCAGCCCCAGGATCAGCTCCATCGTGCGCAGGAATCCTGCGGTCGTATACATCGTGCTGTCCACCACGCCATGTTTCGCGAAGGGGCTGATGATCAGCCCGACCGATCGATGCGCGTCCACGTGGTCCGGTCCGCTCTGCGCGTCGTCTTCGACCACGAAGATTGCGGATTGCTTCCAGAAACGGCTGGCGCTGATGGTTTCGACCAGCCGGCCAAGCGCGAGGTCGTTTTCGGCCACGTAGGCGCGGGGAGTTGGAATCCCGGCGCGGTGTAGTTGGTGTGATCGCCGCCGAGCTGGATGATTGAGAGGCGCGGAAGCCCGCCCGTCTTTTCGTACTCGCGAAACTCTTCCATCCACACGTCCACGCGCCGGCTGTCTGGGATGCGCAAGTCGAACGGAGGATAGTTGGTATTGATGAGCCCCTTCAATCCCGGCACACGCGGCACGTACGGCGGCTCGGTCTTCCCCCGTTCGGCCGAGCGAACGTATTCTCCGTAGCTTCTGACGCTGATCCCGTGACGTTTGCAGAGGTCCCACAAATAACCCTGCGCCGGGGCGGCAAGACCTCCGTACGGGTTGCGCAGCGGTCCGGCGCCTTCGTCGAGACCCGCGCCGCCACGGTTCGCGTAATTGAGCGGCCAGATCTTCTCCACGGCGTCTGTGGCGTACGCAGCGGTGGAGTAGGGATGCCCGTTGTAGCTCACCTCGGCATTGACGTAGAAGTTGTCGAGCAGAACGAACTGCCGCACGATGGCGTGCGCGTTGGGCGTGACGTCTTCACCGAACAGACACAGGCTTGGGTCACCATTCGCGGATCGAATGTCACCGAACACCTGGTCGTACGTGCGGTTCTCGCGAATGACGTAAAAGACGTACGTGATCGGAGACGGCCCCCCGACTTCTCGCGGAATCGGCGACGAGGCCGGCGCGCCTGCCGGTCGGAGGCGCGCCGCGTCACGGTAGGGCGTCAGCTCGTACACGTTCTTCGTGAACGCCGCCAGCGCCGGCGCATCGGGTACGGGGACGAGAGAGACCGCGCCCCTGAACATCGATCCGGTGTACTGGTCGCGCGGACGTCGGCGAGTGGGATCCGTGGGAAGCGGACCGTTGGGATTCGCGGCGGATGCGAGCCCTTTCCCGCTGATGACAAAGATCTGTTTCCCGTCCCGGCTGAAAATGGCGCCGGTC
>JACPPN010000340.1 GCA_016190995.1 Acidobacteriota bacterium
ACGCGAGGCCGGCCAGATCGGCCCGAGGCTTCGTCCAACGTCGGCGCTCGACCTTCGGAGAGGTCAACTGGGAGTCGGCCCGAGCGTCGAGGGGAATAACTGCCCAGACGCGCCGGTCTAATAGTCTTGAAGGTGTCGATCTGGCGCCTGCCACTCGTATCCTGGACAAAGGAGTTGCGCATGAAATCCCGGTTTTCCCTCAGGATTCTTCTCGCCCTCGTGGCGGCCGTGTTTGTTGGTTCGATCGTCGCGGCACAGCCGCCCGGCCGTGGTCCACGAATGGGTGGCTTTCCGCTAGGCGACCTCACCGACGCGCAGCGCAGTCAGGTGCGCGCCCTGATGCAGAAGCAGCGCCAGGCGCGCGGCGAGCCGGCGATGCCGCAGTTGATGGATCAGCTCAGGGCGGAAGTCTTTGCCGATACGCCCGACGTCGGGAAGATCGAGCAGCTGAAGACGCAAATCGCGGCGGCGCAGGCAGCAGAGCTCGCGAGTCACATCGAGCTCCAAACGCAGGTCGCGCAGATTCTCACGCCCGAGCAGCGCCAGCAGGCGCGCGAAGGACGTGGACACTTGCGCGGTCCCCGTCGGCGTGGCCGCCCCGACGCCGGGTTGCCGCCCGGCGGGCCCATCAAGTGACGCGTTGAGTGCCAGTGCAGGCTTTCAGAATGCTGTGACCTGGCCTGAGAGAAAGGGCCGGCCTCGCGCCGGCCTTTTCATTTCATCCGCGCGACCGCCTTCGCCCCAAGCGCCTTCATCTTCTTGAGCCGCGTCGCATCGTCATCGACGTCGCCAACACTGAGCCTCAGGAACCGATCGCCCTTCAACACGTACAGTGACCCGCCGTCGCCTTCCCCAACCCAGAACGCCTCCTCGCCAAGTCCGGAGATGCGCTTCAGCGGTTGCCCCTTCCGCTCGCGCTCTTGGCGCCCATCGGCCCTCTTGTCCTGGCCCGAGCGGCCGGTCTCATCTTCCCTCTCTACGTTCAAATGGAAGCGCGTCTTCCAGAACTCGCGCGCTCCGTAAGGCGTCTTTACATTCAGGTTGCGGAAGGTCACGGACAGGTTGATCGACTTGCTGAAGGTCTCGGTCCGATAGAAGCACCGTGCGATCACGAGGCTGCCCGAGGGACTGACGCTCCCATTCGCGTCCGTGACCCTCGACGCCTGCACCGCTTCGACCTCAGGGCCGGTCAGGAGCGCACAGGCGTCGACGGTCGGCTCGGCTGCGGCCGGGAGCAGGAGGCACGCTCCAACGATGAGGGAGAAAACAGGGACGCGAGCCCACACCAATTCAGTTATCCCTCCGCGCATCACTCCCGCGAGGTTGCCGGCGGCCGCTTGACCGACACGGCCTCGATCCCCAGTTCCTTCAGCATCTTGTTGAGCGGATCGACGTTCGCGACGATCACCTTGCTCAGCTGCTCGAGCTCGGCGTCGATTTTCTTGGTCAGCTCGACCCGCACCTCCTCCGCCTGCCTGGTAGGACGAAAGTCGCCCAGGCCCTGATCGTACATGAGAAACGCGAGTCGATTGTTCAACTTGATCCCATAGTTGATTGGATCCTGCAGGCTCTTGTTCTTCGTCTGGTGGATGCTGTTCTCGATCGTCGTCAGATTCTCCTCGAACCTCGAGACTCGGTGGGCCACGTCGCTGTCCGCCAGATCGCCGCCGATCTTCGCCCTAACGTAGTTCAGATCGTCTTTGATCCTGCGGATATCGAGGATGGCCTGGTGTGCCTCGCTCACCTTGTCTCGCACGGTCACGAGGAACTGGAACTGCGCCTTGAAATCCTCTTGCGAGGTCTGCAGCCTGGGATCTTTGAGGACTTCGAACTGTTGCTCGCTCACCTGGCCCGCGGCCGACAGCCGCGCCTTGTACGTGCCCGGCACGGCTTTCGGGCCCAGGTTGGCCGACGAGTAGAACACCATCCCCGGGAATGTCTTGTAGCCGGGGTACCGCAGGTCCCACACGAAGCGGTTGCCACCCTTCTTGACCGGGAGCTGCCCGGCCCGCTCCTTGCTTTTGTTCGAAAACGAGCGGATCACCGTTCCGCCCGCCTCCAGGATGTCGAGCCTGACTTCCGCGCTCTCGTCGAGGTCCTTCACGAAATAGTGAACGATCACGCCGCCGGGATGGTTTTCACCCTCCCGCCGCCTGTCTCGTCTGCCCGCCCCGCCCGCCATCCGATAGCTCGCGACCGGCTTGAAGAGAAACGCCTTCATGCCCGCGACCTCGCGGCTCAATTGATGCAGCGGCGTCAGGTCGTCGATCATCCAGAAGCTGCGGCCGTGCGTCGCGGCAATCAGGTTGTCGTTCTTGACGACCAGGTCGTGAATCGGCACCGGCGGCAAATTGAGCTGGAACTTCGACCAGCTCGCTCCATCGTCGAACGAGATCCACATGCCTTTCTCGGTTCCGGCGTAGAGCAGTCCCCGCCGTTTTGGATCCGCCCGCACCACGCGCGCGAACTCGTCGTTCGGAATTCCGTTCGTGATGACCGTCCAGGTCTTTCCGTAATCCCCGGTCTTGTAGATGTACGGCGTGTGGTCGCCGAACTTGTACGACGTCGCCACCACATAGGCACCGCCTTTGACGAACGGATTCACGTCGATGGAGTTCATCATGTTGTGCTTCGGCGACATCGATGGCGTGACGTTCTTCCAGTTCTTGCCGCCATCCGTGGTCACGTGCAGCAGACCATCGTCCGAGCCGGCCCAAATCTCGCCCTCGGTGTACGGCGATTCGGTGAGCACGAAGACGTTGGCGAAGTACTCCACGCCCGTGTTGTCCTGCGTGATCGGACCACCCGACGACTTCAGCGTGTCGGGCTCGCCGCGCGTCAGATCGGGGCTGATGACCTCCCAGCTCTCGCCGCCGGTGTACGTCACGTGCACGCGGTTCGATCCCGCATACAGCTTCTTGGGATTGTGCGGGCTGAAGGTGATGGGATAGTTCCAGTTGAAACGATATTTCATGACCTCCACGCCCGAGCCGGCCGGCAGATCCGGCCAGACGTTGGGCGACCGCTCCTGCCCGCTGGCGTGATCCTGCATCGCCATGTATCCCTTGTAGTCGCTGCCATAGACGATGTCGGGATTGAGGGGATCGGGGGCGAGATGCGCGCTCTCGCCGCCCGCCGTGGGCTCCCAGTCGCGCTCGGTGATCGCGGTACCGGCCGTGCGATGCGCGATTCTGATTGGACTGTTGTCCTGCTGCGCGCCGTAGATCCGGTAGGGAAAGTGATTGTCGGTCGTGACCCGGTAGAACTGCGCCGTCGGCTGGTTGTGATACGTCGTCCAGTTGGCGCCGCCGTCGGTCGACACCTGCGCGCCGCCGTCATCGGCGATGACCATGCGCTGGTTGTTATCAGGATCGATCCAGAGATCGTGATGGTCGCCGTGAGGCGCGTTGAAGAGCTCGAAGGTCTTCCCGCCGTCCTTCGACCGTCCATAGCTGACGTTCATGACGTAGACCACGTCCTCGTTCTGTGTGTCGGCGTAGATCCGGCTGTAGTACCAGGCGCGCTGTCGCAGCGACCGATCCTCGTTCACCTTCGTCCAGGTCTGCCCCGCGTCATCCGAGCGAAATACTCCGCCCTCGAGCGCTTCGATGATCGCCCACACCCGGTTGGAGTTCCTCGGCGAGACGGTCACGCCGATGATGCCAAGGGTCCCCTTCGGCATCCCCGGCCGGGTCGTCAGCTGCTCCCACGTGTCGCCGCCGTCCGTGCTCTTCCACAGGCGCGAGTCCGGTCCCCCACTGTCCATCCGCCAGCCGGTGCGCCGGATGTTCCACGTGCTGGCGTACAGGATGCGTGGGTTGTTCGGGTCGACCGTCAAATCCACAGCGCCAGCGTCCTTGCTTGCGAACAGCACGCGCTCCCAGGTTGCGCCCCCATCCCTGGTGCGGTACACGCCCCGTTCCTCCGAAGACTTCCACAGGTCGCCCATCACGGCGACGTACGCCAGGTCGGGATCCCTCGGATGGATGCGGATCCTGCCGATGTGCCGCGACGCTCGCAGGCCGATGTGCTTCCAGGTCTTGCCGGCGTCGGTCGACTTCCAGACCCCCCAGCCGGACGACACGTTGCCCCGGACCGTTTCTTCTCCCTCGCCGACGTAGATGACGTTCGGATCGCTTTCCGAGACCGCGACGGCCCCGATGGTGCCGCCGAAGAAGGCGTCGGTGATGTTCTCCCAGATCTGACCGGCATCCGTGCTCCTCCACACGCCGCCTCCGACGGCGCCGAAGTAGAACAGGTTCGGCTTGCCACGCACGCCGGTGACCGTGCAGGACCGGCCCCCCCGGAAGGGGCCGACCTCGCGCCAGCGCATGCCGCTGTACAGCTCTTGATCGAACGTAAGGGTGGCCGACGCTGCGCCGGCGGATTGTGCGCTCGGCGCCGAGGAGATGAGCGCTTCCGCGAAGAACAGGGCGACCAGCGCGCATAGCGGAACGAGGCCTCTGTGTCTCATAGAAAGGCTCCCTTTGTGTGACGTGGGCATGATGAGGGGAGACCGCGCACGGGCCTGAACGGCGCGGGTCTGAGCGGCCGGATAGTACCTGTCGCTGGAAGGCGTGTAAAGACGGGAGACGTTTGTCCAAGCGGGTCGGGTACAACGTCTTCAGCCGGGCCGGACACATCGCACGTCGATTGGCGCCGAAAAACGTGCCATCGAGCGGGCCGGCAGGCCCCGTCTGCGCGGCGCGGACTCGGCTTGGAGATCGAGGTGATCCCTGCGCCGTAACGGATTGAGGCGTGAGACCATCGCCAGACCGCTCAAGCAGGTGATCGTTGGATGAGCGTGTCGGGGACAGACTAGCCGTGCTTGCACGCCTGAAATGTGTACGAATGTGTCACATTTCCGTGCAAGCCCGGGGCCCCCAACGCGGCAGCCGCGTTGGGGTGGAAGCTCGGCTTAGGCGCGGCCGCCCAGCGGCCGCGCAAACTAGTAACGAAGCGGAGCGGACCCTTCATGCTCCCGTTCTTACTCGACGGTTTGAGGCGGAGCTTCGTTACACTCAGACTACACTGCGTCTCCGCTCTCCAGAAGGCGGACGTCTTCGAGGTCCACGGGTCGCCCAGCCGCGCGCTTCGAAGCAATGAGGTCCTCTCGCGAGGCCACAAAGAACGACTGCCCCTGATAGCGCATCTCGACTTTGCGGCTCCAGGCGTCTTCGAAGCGCAGCCCAGGCGTCGAGGTCTGTACGTCAATGCGCACGCGATCCCGAAACACCGTAATTTCGTTCGCGAGGATTTCGGCTGCTGTCGTCAGTGCGGCGGTGCCCAGACCAGCAGCGAGAAGGGCGTCGAGCAGGCGTTGGGCGTTGTCGCGCGCAGCATCGATCAGGATATCGAGATCGAACGTCGCGCGAGGAACGCCGTGCAATACCGACGCGATGCCACCGATGACCAGGTAGCGGACGTCATTTCGCTGCAATGATGCGAACACGTCCTGTAGTCGATTGAGCACGGCGTCGATCCAGAAGTTGGGGGTTCGCCGTCAGCGCCAGGTCGGTGAAGGCGCACAGCAACTCCATACGCTCTTCGACGGAGAGCGATTGAAACCACCGCGCCTTGGCCGCCGGCGATTCCTCGCAGCGATCGTGCGAGATTCCGAAAGACTCAGGCATCCGGGGCACTATAGCACGCCGGACGTTCCGCGCAGCGTGACGCAGCCCTTCGACAGGCGCCGAAGGTCGGTCCACGTCCTGGATCCCCGCCAGCGGCCTACCATCTTCGTCCTGATCGATCCGGCAGGTGGTGACTGCAAAGATATGCTGCCAGCATAGCGCCGGGCGCGCGTGTCGACGTCACCCGTTCGCTCGGAGTCGCCGGTCGCGCGCGAATGACGGGCGCCGAGACACGAATCACTCCTTGCTGCACCAAACCGGCCGCATCCGAACCGTGTGGTAAGATCAGTCCTCGATTCCTCGGCGGATTGCCCTGCCTCGGCCGGCGTAGCTCAGTTGGTAGAGCAGCTGATTCGTAATCAGCAGGTCACCCGTTCAAGTCGGGTCGCCGGCTCCAAATTTCCTAGAAAACATCGATACGCGAAGTCGGTGGCTGCTCCATCGGTCCAGCGGTGGACGGATGGTGGACGTAGCGTCCCGCCGGGAGGCTTTCGCGAGGCAGCGATAGCGACCGGCGTGCGCGCGCCATTGGCCACGGCGGGATTGCGCTGGTCGAACGCGCGACAGGCATTTCGCGCTCGGCGATTCAGCGGGGCAGCCCCGAGCTCGAGGTGGGCACGACGCTCCCTCCGGAATGGACGCGGACCGCGGCGAAGCATGACGTCGACGTTCACACGCTCACCTTTTCAGGTGCTTCAACGTTCGCAGCTTCTTGATAGCCTTTCCACTCTTTTGTTCAGCCATCCGAAGCTCGTAGAGGCTCCGAAGATTCAGCCAGAACTGTGGGCTCGTTCCGAAGAAGTGAGCCAAACGTAGCGCGGTGTCTCCCGAAATCGCGCGCTGCCCGTTCAAGATCTCCGTGACGCGATTCGTCGGAACCTTCAGCTGACGCGCGAGTTCGGCGGCGCTCACGTCGAGTGCGTCGAGCTCCTCGGCCAGGTGCTCTCCTGGATGAATCGCCCCAGGTCCTGCAGCACGTGGGCTGCCTCCAGCCGATCCAGCTTAAGCCGGCCAGGCCACTCGATGCCGGAGAACGCCTTCACGCGCTTGCCGGCAGCGAAGTCAGACTGTTCGCGTGTCGCGGTAGCTGACGATCATCCCTCCAATTATGCCACTGTGTTTACGCGTTACGTCACGCGTAACGAATGTGCAGGCCAGCTGCGCGCACGTGAGTGCTTCGGCTTCCCGGTGGAGCACCTCGCGCGGCAGCTCCACCTGCCAGACAAAGGGTTGGGGGCGGACCTTCAAGTCCAATGTCCAAGGTCCAAGCCCAACGTCCGACCAACGTCCCACGTCCACCGTCCACGGCCACTGCCACGTGCAACGCCCACAACGCAGGTCGAGGGTCCAAGGTCCGGCCGCACGCTATGA
>JACPPN010000330.1 GCA_016190995.1 Acidobacteriota bacterium
CTGGTCGGTCCGCCGAGGGATAAGGACGCCTGCAAGGGGGGCGAGTGGAAGACGTTTAACTTCCCGCGCGTCTTCAAGAACCAGGGAGACTGCATCCAGTACGTGAACACCGGTAAGTAGGTGGCTTCTGGCCGCGCGCACCTATTAGAGAAGGGAAGGCAAATACTTCTCCCCTTCAAGTGGAACCTGAAACTTTGCACGCGAAAGGGCCGGCCCAACCGGAGACGGCCCGCGAAGAGGTGCTCGAAGACGTCGGACGCTGCTGACGGTGATCGCGGCGGGGCTGTTTCTCTCTGCCTCGCCTATTCCGCTGTTCGATCGCGCCAGGCCGGAACGCGCGCGAGCGGAAGCCCGGGAGCGACAGGTGGCCACCGAACTGCAAGTACGGCGTCTCGAGCTCCGCACGGCCGGTGCGGGTCCGCGTGAACGTGTGGTGGTGTTGCGGCGGAGCGTCGCGTCCTATCGGAGCGCAGAGCAGGCAGCGAGATCCAGACCCCAATGGCCACGTCATCCTGTGCGGCCTGGCGTCGTCGACGTTCTCAACATGGCCGTGGTGCCGACGCTGTCCCTGCGGCACGCCAGGCCGGTGCCTTCTGCAGCGCCCTGATCGCCGCCACGCAGTCGGCGCTCGAGCGCCGCCCCCATCCTTCGCGATACGATCATCGCGGGCGAAGTTCCGCTTTCGGTGGTGATTCCGAGCCCGGAGATCAAAGCCTATGGGTGCCGTGACAGCGGTTGTCCTCTTAATGGTGGTCTCGCAGGAAGGCGCGCAGACCCCGGATGCCCGGGAGCTGACCCGGCTGGAAGTGGTGTGGAACGAGGCGCACGAACGCGGCGACGCAGAGGCGCTCGATCGGGTCTGGGCGGACGACCTGGAAATCGCCGTGCCGAGGATGAAGGTGATGAGCAAGTCCGATGCCCTGGCGTTCTTTCGTTCGGGGCGCATGAAATTCGAGCGGTATCGAACATCGGATCTTTCCGTGCGCGTCTACCACGATGCCGCGGTCGTGACCGGCCGGTTGCAACGTGAGCGGACGGTGGGTGGGCACCGCCTGGAAGATGACTGGCGCTTCACGAAGACCTACGTGCGGCAGGCGGGGCAGTGGCACGTCGTGGCCTTTCACGCGTCGGAGGCGCCGCCCTGAGCCGTGTGATTAGCCTCCGCCCACCGAAGGGTGGGCCGAGCGCCCGAGGCTCATCCCCATGGTGCACCGAAGGAGACGATTCAACGAGGCATCTTCGAACCATCGGGGCCGCCCATCGCAGCGATGGCCTCAGCGCAGCCCCTTTCCGCGGCCCGTTCCAGCAGCCATTCCTCGGTCCGACCCGTATCCGTGACGAGGCGCGGCGGGACTCTACCCCAACTGCGATTCAGAGCAAGCTGGTCCCCACGGGCCGCCCCTCAAGGAGATTCGGTAGCGCGAACCCGTAAGCGAAGCTTCCCACCCTCGACGGCCATCAAGGCACGGCGCGTGCAATCGTCGAATCGCTCGATCGCGTAACGGAACGTCGTCCTGGGAATCGCGCGACCATTTGCCCGCAGGTATCGCTCGAGTCGCCCAGGATCCGTTTTTCCGGCCTCACGCAGCATCCACCCGACGGCCTTTTGGATCAGATCCTCGTGATCCGAGTGAAGTTGCCTGGCGACGCCATACGCCGACTCGAGGGCGAGGCCGTGGCGCGCGGACGGGATAAGGCTGACCGCCGACGCGCGGCGCACCCACATGTTGGGATGGCTCGACCACGCCGCCACTTTCGGCACCAGCGAGGGGTAGGCGATGAGCAGCGGCCCAATCAGGCAGCCGCAGATCGCATCGGTCGTTGCCCAATTGCTCGAGTACCCGCGAGCGAGCCAGCGCTTCCACACAGGCAGCAGCCGCGGGGCGAACTGCTGGCGGTACCGCGCCAACAGCTCGATGCCCACCGATTTGGTCTCGAGATAGGGATCCTGGACAAGGTCGTCGGCGAGCACCAGCGCTTCATTGATGGACCAGCCGTCGCGTTGCGTTCGATAGATAGCCGCGGCGAGCTCACGCACTGCTCGTGTGCCGGTGTTGTAGAAGCGAAGGTCCGCGGCGCCGCGAAAGTAGCGGCTCGCGTCGAACGAGCCGGTGTGACGCGCATGACGCGCGAGCTCGCGTTTGATGCCGGCTTTCGAAGTCGGAGGCATGCGACGCGCTATTGTGCGCCAGGACGCACGCCGCTGGCCACTGATGACAGCGAGCCTGCCCTGGTTTCCGTCCATGTCGCCGGGGACAGAGGCTGATCAGCCTCTCCTTGTGTCTCTTTCAAACCCCCGCGGCGGGCGCCGTGCCCCACTGCTCGACCGGCTCCAGTCAGAGTTCGCTGTCCAACAGGAAACGATCGCGGTAGCTCCCGGAAGCGAGCCGGACGACCGTGCTCGCGTCCGACCCGTCGCTGACGGGGCGCGGTGTCGCGCTCGGCACCGTCGCCTACATGTCGCCCGAGCAGGCGCTCGGCGGCAAGCTCGACGCCCGCTCCGATCTGTTCTCGTTCGGCGCCGTGCTCTACGAGATGGCGACGGGACGGCAGGCTTTTTCGGGATCCACCTGGGCCGCCATCTTCGATTCGATCCTGCACGGCGGTCCGGCGCGAAGACATCAAGGCGATGATAACCGGCTCGATCGCTGCGCTCGGCAGACACTACGTGATTGGCCTTGAAGCGATCAACTGCCAGACCGGCGATTCGCTGGCGCGCGATCAGGTCGAGGTATCCGAAAAGGAAGCGGTCTTACGATCGCTGGGCGCGGCGGCATCCGGAATCCGCGAGAAGCTCGGCGAATCGTTGGCCTCGATCCAGAAGTTCGACGTGCCAATCGAGCGCGCGACGACGTCCTCCCTCGATGCGCTCTACGGGAATCTCGCCGCCGCTCGGGCTGGGGCTCGGCGGGCGCTGGAGGCCGCCGGCGGCAGCCGCGACATTCCAGCGTCCGCCGCCTACGTGCTGGCACTCTCCGGCGCGGCGGCGCAGGCCAACGCGGTTGTCGCCGATCTCACACGGGAGTACCCGCAGGACACGCTGCTCGGCGCGGTGACCGTTCCGCTGGTGCGCGCGATCACGAGACTCGAGGTCCACCCCGACGAGGCGATTGAGGTCCTGCTGGCCGCGGCGCCGTACGAAACGGGAGACGAAGCCCGACTCCGGCCCATCTACATCCGTGGTCTCGCACACTTGAACGCGAAGCGGGGACGCGAGGCCGCCGCGGAATTCCGGCGCGTCCTGGAATACCGGAACCACGATCCAGGTTCTTCGCTCAGCGCGCTCGCGCGCGATATCGGACAGAGCCGCCGGGCGTATCAGGATTTCCTGGCGCGTTGGAAGGAGGCCGATCCGCACATCCCCGTCCTGGAGCAAGCCAGGCGCGAGTACGGGCGGCTGGCGCCTGGAACGTCGCCCCTGACCGGAAGAGGTCGGCCCTGATGGCCCCCATTGAGGCGCGGCGATTGACGATAAATGACTGGTCATATAGACTGGTCACATGAAGATGACCGCCACGGAGTTCAAGGCGAAGTGCCTGGCCGCCATCGATCGGGTCCGTGAGCGCGGCGAGCCCATCGTCATCACCAAGCACGGACGCGTCGTGGCCAGCCTCGTCCCAGCCGGCGACGAGGGGGAGCGGCCGTGGCTC
>JACPPN010000335.1 GCA_016190995.1 Acidobacteriota bacterium
CCGGCGGGCAAGGCGCGACAACCGAGCAGATCGGGAATCTGTAAGGGAGGAGCAACGCCGCCCGCCGGGATGCCCCGCCCGAAATACGTTGCCGTACTTCGGCGACGGGGCACTTAGGCGCGGCCGCCCGGCGGCCGCGCAAACTAGTAACGAAGCGGAGCCGACCCTTCATGCTCCCGTTCTTACTCGACGGTTTGAGGCGGAGCTTCGTTACCACAGCCCTTTGTCGGTGATGACCAGGAGCGCGCACATGGCCATCACGATCGGAAGAATCATCAGGAACGCGATGCCGCCAAGGATCGTCAGGACGAAGAGCCAGTCGCCGCGGGTCGCCGGTTGGCCCGTCCCGGCGTGACGCTCGATGAGCGCCAGGTTCCTCACGTTCGCCTTCCAGGACAGGTCGAAAAGGTCGCCGACGACCGGGAGGGCGCCGAGCGCTGCATCCAGCGCGACGTTGAGCAGCATGCGCAACTGGACGATTTTGGGAATGCGCATCGTGAATCCCTGAACGAGCAGCAACGCATTGAAGACCGGGGTGATCAGATCGCCTAGGCCTGGAATGAGGCCGAGAACCGGATCGAGGCCGAAACGAATGCGCGTGCCGGGGATGCGGAACCGATCGTCGAGCAGATGTGCCCAGCGACGGATCAGGTCGAGACGTTCGCCGGACGTTGGGAAGCGGTCAAGCATCGTCCCATGTTGATCCATTGATTCTTCCTGAATCCGGCGTCAAGAGCCTTCACCATCGAGGGCCCAGCGCGGCCAGGACCGCAACCAAACGCGCCAACTGACCCCGACCGCGTGAAATCGTCGCGCCACGACAAGATATGGACCGTCAGGAGTACAGAGAGAACCTCAGCCTGGACTCTGTGTGCTCTGTGCGCTCTGTGGTGAAGCTCTCTCACCACAGAGGACGAAGACTGGAAAAGCCAAAGAGATCCCTCCGCGCTCTCAGCGTGCTCCGCGGTTGAGGCTTGAGATCGACGAGATTGCCAATGAAGTGAGTCAATAACCCAATCGACATTGACTCAATTGTCAATATGTGTGCGAATGTGTCAACTTGGCGGGCAAGCCGGACTGGTCGCGGTGGCTTTGGTATGAAGCTCCGCCGCGCGGCTGGCCCGTCGCGCACGTTCGTCCGAGGCGCGTCACATTGCCGGATCGCGCTCGAACGTGCTGGACCAATGGCTCGGGCGCCAGGCGCCACGGCCAGAGGAGCCTGACGCCGGATCGGCCGCATGACAACCCTGAGGACGTGGCCGGGCCATCCCTATCCGCTGGGCGCGACGTGGGATGGCGTCGGCGTGAACTTCGCGCTGTTCTCCGAGCACGCCACCGGCGTCGAGCTCTGTCTCTTCGATTCAGCCGATGTCGTGTCGGAATCGCACTGCATTCCTCTCGGCGAGCGTACGGACATGGTCTGGCACGCATATCTGCCGGACGTACGCCCCGGCCAGGTTTACGGCTACCGCGTCTACGGGCCGTACGATCCTCCGGCCGGCCACCGCTTCAATCCGGCCAAGGTCGTACTCGACCCCTACGCAAAGGCGATCGCGCGACGTGTCCGCTGGACCGACGAGATGTACGGCTATGACACCGGCGATGCGCGGCAGGACCTCGCCATCGACAGCCGCGACAACGCCGCGTACGCGCCGCTGGCAGCCGTGCTCGATCCGGCGTTCACGTGGGGCGACGATCGCCCGCGCCGTACGCCGTGGTACCAAACAGTCATTTACGAGACCCACGTCAAAGGGCTCACCAAGCTCCATCCCGGCGTGCCGGAACACCTGCGCGGCACCTATCTCGGCCTGATCGTCGAGCCCGTGCTCCGGCATCTCACCGATCTCGGCGTCACGGCCGTCGAGTTGATGCCGGTACATCAGCACGCTGACGAGCGCGCCCTGCTGGCTCGCGGGCTGTCGAACTACTGGGGGTACAACACGCTGTCGTACTTCGTGCCGCACATCGAGTACGCGGCGCATCCGACCGCGCATGGCTCGGTGCGTGAATTCAAGATGATGGTCCGCGGCCTTCATGCCGCCGGCCTGGAAGTCATCCTCGACGTCGTCTACAACCACACCGCGGAGGGGAATCATCTCGGACCGACGTTCTCGCTGCGCGGCATCGACAACGCGTCGTACTACCGTCTGACGGCCGACAATCGGCGCCTCTACCAGGACTTCACCGGCTGCGGGAACACGCTGAACATGCGCAGCCCGCGCGTGCTGCAGCTCATCATGGACAGCCTGCGCTACTGGGTCCTCGAGATGCACATCGACGGGTTCCGCTTCGACCTGGCGAGCGCGCTGGCGCGTGAGTTGCATGACGTGGACAAGCTGGGCGCGTTCTTCGACATCATTCATCAGGACCCGATTCTCTCGCAGGTGAAGCTGATTGCCGAACCGTGGGATCTCGGTGAAGGTGGATATCAGGTGGGGAACTTCCCCGTGCTCTGGACGGAATTGAACGGCAAGTATCGCGATTCAGTACGCCGCTTCTGGCGCGGCGACGGCGGTGTCGTCTCGGAGCTGGCGAGCCGCCTCGCGGGCAGCAGCGACTTGTACTCGCAGAGCGGGCGGCGACCGTACTCGAGCATCAACTTCGTCACGGCGCACGATGGATTCACGCTGAGGGACCTGGCGAGCTATCTGCAGAAGCACAACGAGGCCAACGGCGAGAACAACGCCGACGGCGAGAACAACAATCTGAGCATGAACTGCGGCGTGGAAGGACCGTCCGACGATCCGCGCGTGCGGGAATGCCGCGCCCGTCATGCTCGGAATCTGATGGCCACGCTCCTGCTCTCCGAGGGCGTGCCGATGATGTATGGCGGCGATGAGATCTGGCGGACGCAACATGGCAACAACAACGCCTACTGCCAGGACAACGAGCTCAGTTGGTACCAGTGGGGCCTCAAGGCCGATCAGGCCGAGTTTCTTCATTTCGTCCGGCAGCTCGTTGCCTTGCGGCATCAGCACCCGGTGTTCCGCCGCCGCAGGTTCTTCGAAGGTCGCCAGATCCGCGGCACGAATGTGAAGGATCTCACCTGGTTCGACGCCGACGGTCGCGAGATGACCGACGAGGCGTGGAACGCGCATCACGCGCGCGCGATTGGCGTGCGCCTGGCGGGTGATGCGATCGAAGAGGTCGACGAACGCGGCGAGCGTATCCTCGATGACACGTTTCTCCTTCTGCTCAACGCGGACGACGCGCCCATTCGGTTCCCGCTGCCGCCGACCGAAGGCGGGCTGCCCTGGGAGCGCGTCATCGACACCTCTTCGGCGCGCCAGACCATCGAGGTCCTTCAAGGCATCGAGCGCTACGACGTGAAGGCGCACTCCCTGGCGGTCCTGTCGGTCCAGCGTCCGTCTCGAACGCTCGATTCCGACACGTTCGCATGAAGACCATCGCCGGCGACAAAGCCCTCGGATCGGCGCGCCGTCGCGCCAAACGTCCGTCGTCGACGCCAGCGCCGCCGCCACGTGTGACCATCGAAGGCGTCGCGCCGGAAATCGACGGCGGCCGCTTCGATGTCAAGCGCACCGTCGGTGAAGACGTCATCGTCGAAGCCGACATCTTTGCGGACGGCCACGAGAGGCTTGCCGCCGTGCTGCGCTCTCGCTACGTCGGCGCGTCCGACGACGACGGCCAGGCCGAGCCGTGGTGCGAGATCTTCATGGACGAGCTCGGCAACGATCGCTGGCGCGCCCGATTTCGTGTCGACCGTCTCGGGCGATACGAGTATTCGATTCAGGCATGGGTGGATCGATTCGCGAGCTGGCGGGACTTCCTCAGCAAGAAGATCCATGCGGGCGCGGATGTGGAGCTCGAGCTGGCCGACGGTGCCGCGCTCCTCCGCGAGACGGCGACCCGGATGACACGCGAATCCGGGACGGCGGATGCGGTGGCTGATGCCACGCCGGTCGGCGAGTGGCTCTGCGAGCGCGCCGCCGCCCTGACGCGCGCGGGGAACCAGTCGGCCCGGAGTGCCGTCGCGCTCGATCCGCGGCTGGCCATCGTGATGCGCCGGCATGACGACCGGCCGGCATCGGTCCACTACGCCACAACCCTGCGGGTCACCGTCGATCGAGACCGCGCGCGGTTCGGGTCGTGGTACGAGATGTTTCCACGTTCGGCGGGGCCCGATCCGTCAAGAAGCGCGACCTTCGACGAAGCGGCGGGCCGCCTTCCCGACATCGCGAGCATGGGGTTCGACGTCGTCTACCTGCCGCCCGTGCACCCGATTGGCCGCACCTTCCGCAAAGGACCGAACAATGCCCTCGAAGCGGCGCCGGGCGATCCGGGCAGCCCGTGGGCGATCGGATCAGACGAAGGAGGACACACGTCGATAGAGCCCGGGCTCGGCACGCTCGAGGACTTCGATCGATTCGTCGACGCGGCACGGCGCGTCGGGCTGGAGGTGGCGCTCGACCTTGCCTTCCACGCGTCGCCCGATCATCCTTACGTACGCGAGCATCCGGAGTGGTTCAAACACCGGGTTGATGGGGGCATTCAGTACGCGGAAAACCCACCCAAGAAATACCAGGACATCTACCCCTTCGATTTTCTCTGCCAGGACTGGCAGGCGCTCTGGGAGGAGCTCGAAACGATCGTCCTGTTCTGGATCGCGCACGGCGTGAAAATCTTCCGCGTCGACAACCCTCACACGAAACCGCTCCGATTCTGGGAATGGCTGATTGCCGAGGTTCGCAAGCAGCATCCCGACGTGGTGTTCCTGTCCGAGGCGTTCACACGGCCGAAGGTGATGAAGTATCTCGCGAAGCTCGGGTTCTCGCAGTCGTACACCTACTTCACGTGGCGCAACACGAAGGCGGAGCTGACGGAGCACTTCACCGAGCTGACGGCGACCGAGATGCGCGAGTATTTCCGGCCGAACCTGTTCGCGAATACGCCTGACATCCTCCACGCATACTTGCGGCAAGGTGGCCGGGCCGCGTTTCAGGTACGGCTGATTCTGGCGGGCACGCTCGGAGCCAGCTACGGCATCTACAGCGGCTTCGAGCTGTGCGAGAACCGGGCGCGCGCGGGAACCGAGGAGTATCTCGATTCAGAGAAGTATCAGTACCGGGCGTGGGACTGGAACAGGCCGGGGCGGATCACCGAGCTCGTCGCGCGCCTGAACGGCATCCGCCGCGCGAATCGGGCCCTGCAGTCGGACCGGAGCCTTTGCTTTCACGACACCGACAACGTTCAGATCCTCGCGTACAGCAAGGTTACCGAGGATCGTGAGAACGTGATCCTGACCGTGGTGAATCTCGATCCGGTGAACATGCAGCACGGCTGGCTGCGGGTGCCCATTTCAGACTGGGCCATCGCGGCCGACGCGCCGTACGAGATGGAGGATCTGCTGGACGACGCTGCGTACACCTGGAGGGGCGAGCGGAACTACGTTCGGCTCGAGCCCGGTGCCCGGCCCGCCCACATTCTGCGCCTCAAAGGTCCGGCTGAAGCCGGACACCACGTGGGAATCGCAGCTCGCGAGGTTCGGCTGAAGCCGGACACCACGACCACGACGAAGGGGAGCCACGACGAAAAAAGAAGTACGTGGTGTCCGGCTTCAGCCGGACTCGTTCGTTGAAAGCCGGCTTCAGCCGGACTCGTTCGTTGAAAGCCGGCTTTAGCCGGACTCGTTCGTTGAAAGCCGGCTTCAGCCGGACTCGTCCGCTGACACGCGCGCGTCGGAATCGCCATGCCTCATCTGACGACCAGCCAGCTCGAAGTCCCGGTCGATCCTCTCTGGTACAAGGACGCGATCATCTACGAGGTCCACGTCCGCGCGTTCTTCGACAGCGATGACACCGGAGTTGGCGACTTCCCGGGCCTGACGCAGAAGCTGGACTACCTGCAGAGCCTCGGTATCAATGCGCTCTGGCTGCTCCCCTTCTATCCTTCACCGCTGCGGGATGACGGGTACGACATCGCCAAGTACGAGGGGATCCACTCCGCGTACGGGACGCTGCGCGACTTCAAGACCTTTCTTCGCGAAGCGCACGGCCGCGGTATCCGGGTGATTACCGAGCTCGTGCTCAATCACACGTCTTCCGATCATCCCTGGTTCCAGGCGGCGCGGCGGTCGCCGCCCGGATCCTCGAAGCGGCACTTCTACGTCTGGGGCGACACGGACAAGAAGCATCCGGACGTCCGCGTCATGTTCGTCGATACCGAGAAATCGAACTGGACGTGGGACACCGAGGCGAAGGCGTACTACTGGCATCGCTTCTTCCACCACCAGCCGGATCTCAACTACGACAATCCGAAGGTGCGGCGGGCCATGCTGCGCGTCATGCGCTTCTGGTTCGATCTGGGCGTCGACGGGATGCGGCTCGACGCGGTGCCCTATCTCATCGAGCGCGAAGGCACGAACTGCGAGAACCTCCCCGAGACGCACGACGTGCTGAAAGAGATTCGCCGGGAACTCGACGCGCGCTACACCGCCCGGATGCTGCTCGCGGAGGCGAACCAGTGGCCGGCGGACGTCCGGGCGTACTTCGGCGACAACGACGAGTGCCACATGGCGTTTCATTTCCCGCTGATGCCGCGCATCTTCATGGCGCTCCGGCTGGAAGACCGCCATCCCATCACCGAGATCCTGCGCCAAACGCCCGAGATCCCCGACGCCTGCCAGTGGGCGCTGTTCCTGCGCAACCACGACGAGCTGACGCTCGAGATGGTGACCGACGAGGAGCGCGACTACATGTACCAGGCGTACGCCGCAGATCCACAGATGCGCATTAACATCGGCATCCGCCGGCGGCTCGCCCCACTCGTGGAAAACAGTCGCCGCCGTATCGAGCTGCTCAACAGCCTGCTGCTCTCCATGCCGGGGACCCCCGTCATCTACTACGGCGATGAAATCGGCATGGGCGACAACATCTATCTGGGCGATCGCAACGGCGTGCGGACGCCCATGCAGTGGACGAGCGATCGCAACGGCGGCTTCTCGAAGGTGGACCCCGCCCGGCTGTACCTGCCGATCATCATGGACCCCGTCTACGGCTATCAGGCCATCAACGTCGAGGCCCAGGAGCGATCCGAGTTCTCGCTGCTCAGCTGGATGAAGCGCATGATCGCGGTCCGCAAGCAGCACAAGACCTTCAGCCGCGGGACGATCGAAGTGCTCCACCCGCAGAACCGGAAGATTCTCGCCTACGTGCGTCGATACGAGGACGAGACCATCCTCGTGACGGCGAACCTGTCGCGCGCCGTGCAGCCGGCGGAACTGAATCTCTCGGACTTTGCGGATCTAACGCCGATTGAAATGCTCGGCCGCACCGCATTTCCGCGCATCGAGCGGCAGCCCTACTTCCTCACGTTCGGGCCGTACGCGTTCTACTGGTTCGAGTTGACGCGGGCGCCCGCGCCCATCACGACACGCGTGCCGACTCAGCCCGCCATCGAGATCGAGGAGATGGCGCCGCTCCTCGCCGGCGGCACGTGGGAGACTCTGCTGAACGGCGCCATCCGCCACCTGCTCGAACGGGACTACCTGCGGCCGTTTCTCGGTCGCCAGCGCTGGTTCGGCGGCAAGTCGCGCGACATCTCGTCCGTTCGGTTCAGGGACTGGGGTCTCCTGGTGCCAGGCGCGGAACCAACCTTCTTCATCGTCCTCGTGGTCACCTATGCCGAGGGCGGAGACGAAACGTATTTCGTGCCGCTGGCGCTGCGCAGCGCGCATGCCAGTACAGTGGCGCACAGCTTCCCGCCTGAAACGGTGGCGCCGATTACCGGCGCGCGCAAGGGCGTGCTGTTCGATGCGCTCCTCGACGATGGCGTCGGCGAAAGACTGGCCGAGGTCATGTTGACGAACCGCGGCCTCGCCACGCGCGAGGGAGTCGTGCGCGGGTTCGTCTCGCCAGGATTCACGGGGATCACGCCGGACGAGCTCCGGGCCTTGAAGGTCTTCCGCGGCGCGACCGAACAGAGCAACACCTCCCTCATCTTCGACGAACGCTGGGTCCTCAAGATCTTCCGCCGGCTGGAGCCCGGGCCCAATCCCGAGCTGGAAGTGACGCGGCATCTTTCGGAGAAAGTCGGGTTCACGCGCGTGCCGCCGCTCGCCGGAGCCATTGAATATGTCCGTGGCGGCGCCGAGCCCGTGACGCTCGGCGTGCTTCAGGGCTTCATGTCAAGCCAGGCGAACGGCTGGGACCACGCGCTCGACGAGCTCGGACGCTTCTACGATCGCGTCACGGGGCAGGCGGCCCCACCGGAGACGAAGGCGGAGCCATCACCTCTGCACCTGGTCGAGGCGACGCCGCCGCCACGCGCGCTTGAGACCGTTGGGATCTATCTCGACGCCGCGGGCCGCCTGGGCAAACGAACGGCGGAACTGCACCTTGCGCTGGCCGACGATCGGGGCGATCCGGCCTTCACGCCGGAACCGCTCACCAGTACCGACCTCAGGCAGTACGCGAGCGAGATGCGCTCGACCGTCCTTGATGCCTTGCAGGCGCTTCAGCGGAGCATCGGCATGCTCCGCGAGAGCGTCGCGGAGCGCGCGGCGGAGCTGCTCGCGCACCGCGACGAGCTGCTCCGACACCTGGATGCTCTGGCGGTGCCGGACACGGGCGCCATGAAGATCCGCGTGCACGGCGACTATCACCTCGGTCAGGTGCTGTGGTCCGAAGGAGATTTCTACATCATCGATTTCGAGGGCGAGCCGGCGCGGCCCCTCGAAGAGCACCGCATGAAGCGCTCCCCGCTCAAGGATGTCGCCGGCATGGTGCGATCGTTCAGCTACGCGGCGTACGCCGGGCTGTTTGCCTACACCGTCAACCGTCCGGCCGACTTCGCGCGCCTCGAACCGTGGGCGCGCGCCTGGCAGGCGTGGACGGCAGGCGTGTTTCTGCGCACGTACTTCTCGACGGCGGCAACCGGGCCGTTGGTGCCCAAGGACCGCGACCACCTCAAGCGTCTCTTGGACGCCTTCACGCTCCAAAAAGCCGCCTACGAGCTGTTGTACGAACTGAACAACCGGCCCGATTGGGTGAGGATTCCCATCCTGGGCATGTGGTCGCTCCTCGGGAGCGGCACGCGGGAGGCATTGCAGGAATGACCCATTGACTCATTGGCCCGTTGGCTCATGGATATCGATTCAATGCATCAATTGAGTCATTGAGTCTCAGCGATCTCCAGAGTTTTCTCTGTGCCCTCTGCGTTCTCTGTGGTGAGAGTTTTTGACACCGGATTCCGGAGCCGGCGGTGGCAGCCGGTCTTCGGCGCCGTTCCCGGCGTCGAGGGCACCGCCTTTC
>JACPPN010000338.1 GCA_016190995.1 Acidobacteriota bacterium
CGGCTGCCCCGTAACCCAACCAGTGGGCATCCGCGCTAGCGGCGGGCCCCTCGGGTCCGCCGATCTAGTAGAACAAACGCTTTCTCGTGAGGAAAACACGTTCTCAGGCGTTTGTTCTACAGAGCACACAGAGATGCATGAGTACTGGGATTTTCTCCGTGTCCGCAGTGTCCTCTGTGGTCAATCGGGTTTTTTCAGCATTCTGTCATCACGGTGCCGCTCCCTCGCGCGACATCCCATGACCGCAGAGATCGCGAGCCGGCCGGCGGGCGCGCCGCACCGGTTCGGCCGTGGTATAGTGCGCCCGGGATGCTGGATGACATCACGCAGGCGGTGCTGGCGCGTGAGGAAGTGGCGCGGTACCTGCGCGGGGGGCACGGCCAATCGGAGCTCCAGGCCCGCGAGCGCATCTTCGCGTATCTCGACGAGCTGCGGACGACGCAGCGCCACGCGTTCTATCGCGCGCTGAAGCATCCGCTCTACCCGATCCTCCGGAAGATCGAACGGCATCCCGAGCACGTCGACATCGTCGAGCGGGCCACGAGCGCCGGGCGCGTCATCTACGCGTCGAATCACCGCAGCCATACCGACTATCTGGTCGAGCCGCTCATCCTCGAAGACCACAACATCCGGCCGCCGGTGATTGCGGCCGGCATCAATCTGTTCGGCGGGCCGCTCGGTCTGCTGCACCGGCATGTGACCGGCGCCATTCCGATCCGCCGCGATACCAAGGACCCGGCGTATCTCGTCACCCTGAAGGCCTACGTCGGCGAGCTGCTGCGCCATCACGATCTGTTCTTCTACATCGAGGGGGGGCGGAGCTACAGCGGCGAGCTGAAGGCGGCGAAGACCGGCTTGATTCACGCCGCGATGCAGGCGGATCGACCGGATCTGGTGATCGTGCCGACGGGGATCGCCTACGATCTGGTGCTCGAGGATCGCATTCTCTCGAGGCAGGGAACGAAGCGGCGGCAGCGCTCCTTCACGCGCGAGCTGGCCGAAATGGTGCGCTACGCCGTCGGCTATCAGTCGCGGGCGTTCGTCACGTTTGGCGAGCCGATCGCGATGAGTGCGTGGGATCCGTCGTCGCGGCGCGACGTGATGGCGCTCGGGCACCATACGCGCGAGCGCATCGGACGATTGATCAAGGTGGTCCCAACGGCGCTGCTCGCTGCCGCCATGCGGCCGTCCATTGCGCGGCGCGACCTGGAGGATCGGATCGACCGGCTCATCGACATTCTGCGGACCGCGCAAGCGAATCTCGCGGTCACCAGCGGACGCGACGCCGTCGAGACGGCGACCGAGCCGCTCGTGACCCGCGGCATTCTCGTCGTCGATGGCGAGCGCTACCGTGTGCGCGAACGGATGGTCCTTCGCTATTACGCACGGTCCATCCAGCACCTCTTGGCGACGTCCTCCGGCGCCCGGACGCATTGATGCTCGACGCCGTCTCCAAGGCCTTCTTCCACGCGCTGGCCGATAGCAAGCGTCTGAAGAAAGTCGCGTCCCGCTACGGCATGCGCCGCCCCGACAGCTTCGCCCGGCGGTTCATCGCCGGCGAAACGGTGGACGAGGCGATTGCCGCCGCTCGCGAGGTCGAACGGCGCGGCATGAGCGTGACGCTCGATTACCTCGGCGAGAGCGTCACGACCCTCGCGGACGCGGACGCGGCCGCACGCGCGTACCTGGACATCCTCCACGCCGTTGTGGCAGCGGGCATCAGTCACAATATCTCGCTCAAGCTCACGCAGCTCGGGCTCGATGTCGACCGCGCCGTCTGCGTCGACAACCTGCGTCGCGTTCTCGAGGCGGCGGCGCCGCATGATTTCTTCGTGCGGATCGACATGGAGAACTCGCCGTACACCGAAGCGACAATCGAGATCTTCGAGACGATGTGGCAGCAGGAATACCGGAACGTCGGCATCGTGCTGCAATCGTCTCTGCTGCGGAGCGAGGACGACTTGGCCCGCATCAACCGCCTCGGCGCACGCATCCGCCTCGTCAAGGGCGCCTACAAGGAAGCGAAGACCGTCGCCTACCAGGAAAAGGCGGACGTCGACGCCGCGTACCTGCGAATGATGCGCGTGCTGCTGGCGGAAGGCACGTATCCCGCCATCGCGACGCACGATCCCGACATCATCGCGGCGACACGAGCGTTTGCGGCCGAGCGCGGGGTCGGGCCGGATCGGTTCGAGTTTCAGATGCTGTACGGGATCCGGCGGGATCTGCAAGCGTCGCTGGTCGCGGAAGGCTATCGCATGCGCGTGTACATTCCCTTCGGCCGCGAGTGGTTCCCGTACTTCATGCGGCGGCTCGGCGAACGTCCCGCCAATCTTCTCTTTGTCCTGAGAAGTCTTGCCCGCGAATCCTGACTTTACACTCCTTCATGGGCCTTCCCCGGGGACAGTCCGAGGCTAACTGAAGCGGACCGAGCGGGTTAACTGGCGAGCCGGCTCGTGGCACAGGACTTGTAGTAGCGCGGATGTCGGCCGCGCATTGATCGGCGGAACGTGAGGGCTACGGCGCGCGTCGTACAGACAAGGAACTGGAGACCGATCCATGGTTACGAATTGTCCGCATCTGACGGTCGCCGCGCCGGCGATGTCCCGTGAGTTACCTGAGGCGCGTCTGTCCGGCTTGGTCAATGGGCTGCTGCTCGGAATCAAGCAATTCATCTGCGGCCTGCACGGCCACGATTCGATGCTGCACTTCGAGGAGAACCGCGTCATGCTGCGCTGCTCGTCGTGCGGCTGGGACAGCCCCGGGTGGGAAGTCGGGGACCGCCGCCCGAGACCGCGGTTTGCCGGCGATGCGCGGCGCCACCTGTTGGCCAGACGCGCGCCTGTCCTGATCACGCGCAAGACCGCCTGATTCCCGCCACCCAGAACGCGTGTCGTGCCACGCGCCATCCCCACCTTGCTTCCCCGGTGTGTGAAGTGTCTTCACAGACGGCTCAGCCGTTGCCGTGCGCAAACTCTTCCGGGGTGTAGTGTCTGCAGACAGTCGATTAAAGCCCTGACCGCGGAGGACACCGAGAACGCGGAGAAATCAGTTGGCTTTCCCTGTCTCCGGGTGCCGTGTCCTCCGCGTGCTCTGCAGTGATGGCTTTTTGACGCTGGATTCAGGTTGGCCCATTGATCGATCCCCCGGCCGAACGATTCGGCAATCGAATCGTCTCGCCAGGCAGGAACCGTCGCCCCCTTCGGGGGCTTGTGCACGGGCAGGCCGGTGCGACAATTTCTTACAATTAGCCGCACATTCACGGAGGGGAGCCCGTGCTACACTGCGTGCACTCCGAACGATCTCACGTCGCTGCGTGAGCTCGAGGATCACCTGCTCGCCTTTAGTAAGGCCGGTGTGAGCAAAACGCCCAACTGCTCGAATGGACGTTCACGCTGGCGGATCTGGTGGTCCTCTTGGCCAAGCTCAGTCCGCGAGCCGGTTTGAGCTGCAGAATACGTCACGGCAATTGTGACGTGCCGCACGGGGCCAGCTACGCACGCGAGATCTTGATTGGCACGATAGCAGTTCATTCTGAATGTTCGCGAGCGCCGAGTCGATGTCGAATAAGGAAACGCCAGCGCATCGGGTAGGGCGCCGGAAGTTTCTCCGCGCCGTGCCATCGGTTGTGGCCGCGGGACTCGGCGCGCGGACTCTCGCGCAGCAAACGCCAGCGGAAAAGCCGCTGCGGTTCGGCAAGGACGCGCTGAAGTGCGCCGAACAGATCGCGGGACTCTCGTTCACCGATGCTGAAGAAGAGCTCATGCTCCGCGCCGTTGCCGACAGCCGCGAGCACTACGAGACGATCCGTGGCGTGTCGATTCCCATCGACACCGAGCCCGCGTTCACGTTTCGTCCTCCTTTACCCCGTGGCCCGAACGCTGCTCGGGGCAGCGCCGCCCGCCGTTCGCCGCGCGCCTCTCGCGCGTCGAGCGGCAGCCTACCGACGCTCTCAGGGTCGCTCGAAGAGCTGGCGTTCCTGCCCGTTGCCGCGTTGGCGTCGCTCGTGGAGTCGCGCAAAGTGTCCTCCATCGATCTGACGCGGATGTACCTGACTCGGCTGAAGCGCTACGACCAGACGCTCAAGGCTGTCATTACGCTCACCGAGGAACTGGCGCTCGCGCAAGCATCCGAGGCTGACCGTGAGATCCGCCGCGGACGTTATCGCGGGCCGCTCCACGGTATCCC
>JACPPN010000040.1 GCA_016190995.1 Acidobacteriota bacterium
GCTGACCGAAGCAGGCGATCGTATCGGACCTGCTGAAAGCCGACCGCCTGAAAGGCGGTGGGATTAAACCTGGCACGTCGGACTAAAGCCGGACACGACCACGCCTGATGAAAATCGGCTTTCTTTCCCTTGGATGTCCCAAGAACCTCGTCGATTCGGAGGTGATGGTCGGACTCCTCCAGCAGGCGGGTCACAAGATCACCAACCGAGCGGCGGACGCCGAAGTGATTGTCGTCAACACGTGTGCCTTCATCGATTCGGCGAAGCAGGAATCGATTGACGCCATTCTCGAGATGGCGGAGCACAAGCGTACCGGCGCGTGCCGGCGCCTCGTCGTCACCGGCTGTCTCGCGGAGCGCTACCGCGACGAGCTCGGCGCGCTCCTCCCCGAGATCGACGTGACACTCGGCACGGGCGAGGTTCCCGAAATCGTCGGCGCCGTGGCCTCGACGCCTGCGACAGCGCCCGGGCCGGCTGCCTTCTTCCGATCGCGCCCGGACGCGGAAGTCTCCGCGGGCGGAGCGGTGGCGCTCCCTCGACGACGTCCCACCTATCTCTATGACGCGGAGACACCCCGCACGCTGGCGACGCCCCGGCATTTCGCCTACGTGAAGATTGCGGAGGGCTGCGACTATGCGTGCGCGTTCTGCATCATCCCGCAGCTTCGGGGCGCGTATCGCAGCCGCCCGTCCGAATCGATCCTCCATGAGGCGCGGGCCCTGGCGGACCGTGGGGTGCGCGAGCTGATCCTCATCTCGCAGGACACCACGTTCTACGGTATCGATCGAGGTGAACGCGGCGCGCTCGCCTCCCTGCTGCGGCGGCTCAATACCATCGACGGCATCGACTGGATCCGACTGCTCTACCTCTACCCCACGACGATGACCGATGAGACGCTTGCGGCCGTCGCGGAGTCGGACAAGGTCTGCAAGTACATCGACCTGCCGCTGCAGCACGCCTCCGCGCGCGTGTTGGGTCGGATGCGGCGGCCCGGCAATCGCGCCACCTACGAGCGTCTGGTGACGAAGATCCGCCGGCGCATCCCGCACGTGACATTGCGCACCACCTTCATCGTCGGGTTTCCGGGCGAGACGCCGGGGGACTTCGACGAGCTTCGGCAGTTCATGATGGATGTCTGCTTCGACCATGTGGGGGTCTTCACCTACTCGCACGAGGAGGGAACGTCCGCGTATGGTCTCGAAGACGATGTACCGATGGCGGTGAAAGACGACCGCTGCCGTGCGTTGATGGGCGCGCAGAAGAAGATCGTTGCGGCCGCGCAGAGCCGGCGGCTCGGGGAACACGTACGGGTGCTGATCGACGGCCGGGCCGAGGAGAACGGATGGGTCCTCCAGGGACGACTCGAGGCTCAGGCGCCCGAAATCGATCCGGTCGTGTATCTCACCGAGTGCGATCCTTCCGCATACCGCGCAGGCGAGATGATTGATGCGGAGATCGTGGCGGCGCGCGAGTACGATCTGCTCGTGCGTCCGCGGGTCGAATCGATGGCCGGGGGGACCCCTTCGCGAGGCTCCGTGCGGCGTCGGGGTCACATGTAGGGCACGCGCAGGACGGCGCGCGACACGCTGGCTTCGAGCTGACCTCTTCGCGACCGCGGTTCGGTTGCGCTGACCGTTCCTAGAGTGTTATATTTACAGGGCCAACTTGAGGGAAAACCACAGTGGGCCCGTGCCCACTTTTTCTTTTTGGGGGTTCTTCAAGTTGCCGGCTGACACCGAACTCGAGCGTATACGCTCCGCGGCCGAGCGCGTGGCGACGAGCTACGGTCTCGACATCTTCGACGTCCAGTTGCGCCGGGAATCGATCGGGCTCGTCCTGCGGGTCGTGCTCGATCGACCGTGCGCCCCGGGCGCGACCGATCGTCCCGAGGACGCGATTGGCGTCCGGGAATGCGAGCGCGTCAGCCACGATCTGAGCGCGATCCTCGACGTCGATGATGCGATCGAGCGTCACTACACGCTGGAAGTCTCGTCGCCGGGTCTCGACCGGCCGCTCAGGCGCACCGACGATTACCGCCGGTTCACCGGCCGGCTGGCGAAGATCGTGGTCTCCGAAGCGGTCGACGGGCAGAGGCATTTCGAGGGGCGCCTGAAGGGCGTCGAGGGCGACCACGTCGTGCTCGAAATTGGCCGGAAGGGCCGGATTCAGCGCATTCCGCTCGCGGCGATCGTGCGCGCGCGACTGGAAGTGGAGTTCTGAACATGATCAACCCGCTGCAGCAAACCATCGAGGCGCTGGCCAAGGAAAAAGGCATCGAGCCGGATGTCATCATCTCGGCCATCGAGGATGCCGTCCTGACCGCCTCGCGGAAGTACTACAAGAGCAACGAGAATCTCCGGACCAAGTTCAATCCGGAGACCGGTCAGGTCGAGCTGTGCGCGGTCAAGCAGATCGTCGAGACGGTGGCGAATCCGGCCCTCGAGGTCTCGCTCGCCGAAGCGCAGCAGATCTACGGCGAGGATGCCGGCGTCGAGATTGGGGACGAAATCGAGTTCCCCAAGGCCACCGACGTTCTCGGCCGGATCGCGGCGCAGACTGCGAAGCAGGTCATCTTCCAGAAGGTGCGCGAGGCCGAGCGCGAGAACATCTACGCCGAGTACAGCCAGCGGACTGGCGAGGTCGTCAGCGGCGCCGTCAAGCGCTTCGAGAACGGCGACATCATCATGGAAATCGGCCGCGTCGAGGCGGTGCTGCCGCGCAAGGAGCAGTCCCGCGCGGAGAACTACACGCCGGGCGATCGCATCCGTGCCGTCATCAAGGGCGTCAACCGCAGCGCGAAAGGGCCGCAGATCGTCCTGTCCCGAACCGATCCCGCTCTGCTCATCAAGCTGTTCGAACAGGAAGTACCGGAGATCTACGACGGCACCGTGATGATTCGCGGCGCGGTGCGGGAAGCGGGCGATCGCGCCAAGGTGGCGGTCTACTCGCGCGAGCGCGACGTCGATCCTGTCGGCGCCTGCGTCGGCATGAAGGGCACGCGGGTGCAGTCGATCATCCGCGAGCTCCGGGGCGAGAAGATCGACATCGTGGAGTGGTCCGACGATCCGAACCTGTTCGTCACCAATGCCATCAGCCCCGCAAAGGTCCAGCGCGTCTCCATCATCGATGATGCCGAGCGTGTGATGGAAGTGATCGTCGAAGACAAGCAGTTGTCGCTGGCCATCGGGAAGAAGGGACAGAACGTCCGGCTGGCAGCGAAGCTGACCGGCTGGAAGATCGACATCAAGAGCGAAGAGGAAAAGCGGCGCGAGGTGGAGGCGCAGTTCGACGGTCTCGAGGTTGGCGCCGACTCGTCCGGGGCGCCTCCGGAATCCGGCGAACCGGCGACCGCCGCACCCGAGCTCGAGGGGGCCGCGCCGGAAGACGGGCCGCCATCCGCGAGCGTGGCTCCTTCAGACCAGGAGCGGGAGACAGAATAACGGGCCGCAACGCCTAACGTCACGACGGCGCCTCCACATGTGCCGTCTTTCTTTCACGCGCAGCACGAGGTAGGTACTTGGCCACCGTTCGGATCTACAAAGTCGCAGAAGTCCTCAACACCACGAGCCAGGAGGTGATGGCGCTGCTCAAGCGCGACCATGGCATCGAGGTGAAGAGCGCGTCGAGCACGATCGAGGAGGTCGTGGCGCGCCAGTTCGTGGAACGTCTCGCGCGTCAACGCGGCCTTCAGATCCCGAGCGGCGCCATCTTCGCCGACACGCCGCCGGCCAAGACGGCGAAGCGGCCGACGGCCAAAGCGCCCGAACCGCCAAAACCGACGGCTCCGGCGCTGCCGCCGCCCCGTCTCGTCAAGACGGTCAAGCCGCCCGTGCCTCCACCTGTCGAAGCCGCGCCGCCCGCGGAACCGGCAGTGGAAGGGCCTGCCGTGGAGGTCGTCGAACCCGCCGCGCCGGAGTCAGAAGTGCCGGCGGTTGTTCCGCCCACGGTCGCCGCAGGACGCATCGTCCCGCCGACCATCCGGCTGCGCGTCGAGGAACCGCATGCCGCGGCGCCCCCGCCGGTCCCCGGGCCGCCCCGTCCGGCCGCCCCGGCCCCGGCTGCCAGAGTCACCCCGCATCCGGCGTCACCGCCGACTCCAGCGGTGCCCGCGACAACGGTTCCTGTGGCTGCGCACGCCCCGGCAGAACCGCCGGCCGCCCCGCGCGCACGACCCGCGCCCGTGGCACCGCTGCCGCCCGCCGCCCCGCGGCCGGCTGCGCATCCGATACAGCCAGCCGCTCCGGCGCGTCTGCCGTCGCAGCCGCTCGGCGGGCCGCGGCCCTTGCCATCGCAGCCCATCCGAACGCCTTCGGTGGCACGTCCCGGTGGCCTCTCGGCGCCTGCGGCGCGCCCGGCACAGCCCGTCTATCGTCCGATGACCGGCGCCCGGCCGGGCTGGCGTCCCGCGCAGCGTCGGCCCGCTGGGCTGCGCGAGCGTCACATCGCGGCCCCCGCGACGGCTGCGCCGCCGCCCATTACGCACACGATCACGCTGGCCGAGGGCATGACGGTCAAGGACCTGGCGGACAAGCTCGAAGTCAAAGCAAAGGACGTTCTCAGGAAGCTGCTCGATCGCCGTCTGATGATGACCATCAATACGACGGTGGATCACGACACGGCCATCAGCATCGCGCGCGACTTCGGCGCCGACGTGCAGATGCGGACCTTTGAGGAGGAGATGCTGCAGGTCGATTCCGAAGAGCAGCGACCCGAGGATGTCGTGACGCGCGCGCCGGTGGTCACGGTCATGGGTCACGTCGACCACGGCAAGACGACGCTGCTCGATGCCATCCGCGAGACACGCGTCGCGGAGCGCGAGGCTGGCGGCATTACTCAGCACATCGGCGCGTACACCGTCCAGGTGAACGATCGCCCGGTGGTGTTCCTCGATACGCCGGGCCACGAGGCGTTCACGATGATGCGCGCCCGCGGCGCCCGCGTGACCGACGTCGTCATTCTCGTCGTCGCGGCCGACGATGGCGTGATGCCCCAGACGCGCGAGGCGATCGATCATGCGCGGGCGGCCGGCGTGCCGATCATCGTGGCGATCAACAAGGTCGACAAGCCGGAAGCCAATCCCGATCGCGTCAAGAAAGAGCTGTCGGACCTCAATCTGGTCCCCGAACAGTGGGGCGGTCAGACGGTCATGGTCGAGGTCTCGGCGAAGAAGAAGCAGAACCTCGAGCTGCTGCTCGAGATGATCCTGCTCGTCACCGAGTTAGGCGAGCTGAAGGCCAACCCCAAGCGAAACGCGACCGGAACGGTGCTCGAGACGAAGCTCGATCGTGGACGCGGCGCTGTCGCGACGATTCTGGTGCAGGACGGCACGCTGCACGTGGGCGATACGTTCATCGCCGGCACGATCGTCGGCCGCGTGCGCGCGCTCTTCGACGATCGCGGGCGGCATCTCAAGCAGGCCATGCCCTCGACGCCCGTCGAGGTGCTCGGCCTCACCGGGCTGCCACAGCCGGGCGACACCTTTCAGGCGCTCACCGACACGACCAAGGCGCGGCAGATCGCGCTCTACAGGCAGCTGCAGGCCAAAGAGAAGGCGCTCGTCGGAAAGGGCGGCCGCGTCACGCTGCAGTCGCTTCAGCAGCAGATCAGCGAAGGCACCGTTAAGGAACTGCCGATCATCATCAAAGCGGACGTGCAGGGATCGGCCGAGGTGCTGGCCGACACGCTCACGAAGCTGTCCGACGAGAAGGTGAAGATCCGCATCATCCACGCCGGCGTGGGCGCCATCAACGAGTCGGACGTCCTGCTGGCGTCGGCCTCCAACGCCATCATCATCGGGTTCAACGTCAGGCCCGACCGCAACGCCGCCGAAGTGGCCGAACGCGAGCGGGTCGACCTCCGCCTGCACTCGGTCATCTAC
>JACPPN010000333.1 GCA_016190995.1 Acidobacteriota bacterium
ACGTCGGACTAGGTGGCGCACGAATGTGCGCCCTATGAACGACTACCGCGAGGGGGCGCGGGACGACTTTCAGTCGTGCGCCGGAGTCTACCGCCTTTCAGGCGGTAGTCGTTCAAAAGCTGTCTTAGGTGCGGCCGCGGAGCGGCCGCCTAGTCACGAAGCTTCGTCCCTCCGCCTCCGGGGCCCTTCGCTCGGCGGTTTGAGGCGAAGCTTCGTTACGTTATCTGTCGGGAAGCGCGTCGATGCCCGGCAGCCGACGACCGCCCAGAAACTCGAGCGACGCGCCACCGCCCGTGGAAATGTGCGTGATGCGATCGGCGACGCCGGCCCTGGTGACGGCAGCGATCGAATCCCCGCCTCCAATGACGCTGGTTCCGGCCATGCCCGCGACCGCGACCGCAATCGCGTTCGTCCCGCGATCGAACGGCGGCACCTCGAAGACCCCCATCGGCCCGTTCCAGAACACCGTTCCTGCACCGTCCACCTGCTCGGTCGCGGTCTCGATGGTTGCGGGACCGATATCGACTCCCATGCGGGTGCCGATTGCGGGATCGCCGACCGACAAGGTCTCATGTGGCGCGCCCGCCTCGAGGCGCTCGGTCACCACATGATCCGTCGGCAGGTCGAACCGGACGTGTCGCGCGCGCGCCCGGCGCTCGAGGTCGCGAGCGGCGTCCAATCGATCATCTTCGACCAGGGAGCGTCCAACGGGCACGCCCCGGGCCTTGAGAAATGTATACGCCATGGCGCCGCCGACGACGAGCGTGTCGACCCGTTCGATGAGGCTCGAGATGACGTCGAGCTTGTCGGAGACCTTCGCGCCGCCGAGCACCGCGACGAAGGGGCGGCCCGGTCTCACGAGTAACTGGCCAAGATGCTCGAGCTCGCGCGCCATCAGCAGGCCCACCACCGCCTCGGGCGCCAGGTGCGCCATGGCTTCGGTCGATGCGTGCGCGCGGTGCGCGGCGCCGAACGCGTCGTTCACGTAGACATCGGCAAGCTCGGCCAGATCTCGGGCGAAGGCGCGGTCATTCTTCTCTTCTTCAGGATGGAACCGGAGGTTCTCGAGCAGGACCACGCCACCGGCCGGTGTGCGCTCGAGCGCCAGACGAGCAGGCTCGCCCACGCAGTCCTCGGCGAACGTCACCGGCTGCCCGAGCAGGCCCGCCAGGTGCGTGGCCACGGGCTTCAGGCTGAGCTCCGGCGCGCGCTTTCCCTGGGGTCGGCCCAGATGCGACGCGAGAATGATCGTCGCGCCCTGAGCGATCGCATGCCGAATGGTCGGAAGCGCCGCGCGAATGCGCGTATCGTCTTCAACCTGACCGTCCTTGATGGGGACATTGAAGTCGACCCGGATGAAGACGCGCCTGCCGGTCAGATCGACGTCCGTGATCGACCGCTTGGCCACTCAGATCCCCTTGCCGGCGAGAAAGGCGAGCAGATCCACGCAACGGTTCGAGTACCCCCACTCGTTGTCATACCACGACAGCACCTTCACGAAATCCCCCTCCATGACTTTCGTATAGGGCGCGTCGACAATGGACGAACAGGGGTTGCCGCGGAAATCGACCGAGACGAGCTCGGCGTCCGAATACTGGAGGATGCCCTTCAGCTCGGCGTCAGCGGCCGCCTTGAACGCCGCGTTGATCTCTTGGGCCGTCGTTTTCTTTTCGACAATCGAGACGAGATCGACGATCGACACGTTTGGAGTCGGGACGCGCATCGCGATGCCGTCCAGCCGGCCCTTGAGCGACGGCAACACCTCGCCCACCGCCACGGCGGCTCCGGTGGTGGTCGGGATAATCGACACGGCGGCCGCGCGGGCGCGCCGCAAATCCTTGTGCGGGAGATCCAGCAACTGCTGATCATTCGTGTACGAGTGAACCGTCGTCATCCAGCCCTTCCGGATCCCGAAGTGCTCGTGCAGCACTTTGGCCACCGGGGCAAGGCAGTTGGTCGTGCACGAGGCGTTGGAGATGATCCGGTGTTTGTCGGGGTCGTATTGCTCGGCATTGACGCCGAGGACGAGCGTGATGTCCGGGTTCTTCGCCGGGGCCGTGATGATCACCCGCTTCGCGCCGGCCGCGAGGTGCTTGGCGGCATCGTCGCGCTTGGTGAAGAGACCGGTCGATTCGAACACGACATCGACGCCGAGATCTTTCCAGGGCAGCTCGGCGGGATTCTTGACGGAAAGGACCTGGAACTCGTCGCCATCGACCGTGATGCTGCGATCGCCCGCCCGGATGTCCGCGTCGAGATTGCCCAGAATCGAGTCGTACTTGAGCAGATGAGCGAGCGTCGCCGCGTTCGTCAGGTCGTTGACGGCGACGAAATCGATGTCCGCGCCCGCCATGGCGGCGCGCATGATGTTCCGGCCGATGCGGCCGAACCCGTTGATTCCAACTTTGATCGCCATGCCGGCTCCTTCGACGGTTCGGGAGGAAGAAGACTCGAAAAGGATGGAACGTCCAAGCGTAAAATTCTAGTCATCGGCTTGCAGGTGGTCAAACCGCGGGCTATACTCCGGCGACGCGACGCGTTCGCGCCCTGCCCGCAGTGCACGGTATGTATCTCCTCTACAGCCTTGGGATCCTTGCGTTTTTTGCGGTTGTTTCGCCGTACTTCGTCTATCAGGCGATTCGCTACCGCAAGTACATCGGGAGCCTGGGGCAGCGCCTGGGGTACCTGCCGGTGTCGTTCAACCTCGACGCGGAGGAGTCGATCTGGATCCACGCGGTGTCGGTGGGCGAGGTCCTGACGGCACGCGCGATCCTCCCGGAGCTGCGCGAACGCTATCCCCGGCTCCGCCTGTTCGTGTCGACGACGACGATGACCGGGCAGCAGGTGGCGCGGCGGTACCTGCAGAACGTGGACGGCGTGTTCTATTTTCCCTTCGACATCGGATTCATCATGAATCGCACCCTCCGGGTCGTGAAGCCGCGCCTGTTCGTGATGATGGAAACGGAGATCTGGCCGAACCTGCTCCGCGCCTGCCGCCGCCACCAGGTGAAGACGGTGCTCATCAACGGCCGCATCTCGTCGAAGTCGTACCCGCGCTACCGCCTCATTCGCCCGCTCTTCCGCGGCGTGCTCGCCCACGTCGATCGATTCTGCATGCAGAGCGAGGAGTCGGCGCGGCGCGTCATCGAGCTCGGCGCCGATCCGGCGCGCGTCAGCGTCACGGGCAGCCTGAAGTTCGACTCGCTGGAGTTCCCGGGCCTGTCGCCGCACGGGCGAAGCCGGGATCGGGTCCTCCGGTTTTTCCGCCTCTCGGGGCAGCGCCCCGTCATCATCGCCGCGAGCACGCTGCGCGGCGAGGAGCTGCCCATGCTGCGTGCCTTCCGGCGCGTCAAGACGATGTCACCGCAAGCGCTGCTCGTCATCGCTCCGCGCCATCCGGAGCGGTTCGGGGAAGTCGAGCAGATCGCGATCGGCGCCGGTTTCAGCGTGCAGCGGCGGACGGAGCTCCGCATCGACGCCGAGCCCCTGACCGACGTCGTCATCCTCGATACGCTGGGCGAGCTGGCGCGGCTCTATCAGGTTGCCACGGCGGTGTTCGTCGGAGGCAGTCTCGTCGATGCCGGCGGTCACAACATCCTCGAGCCGGCGGTGTTCGGCAAGCCGATCGTATTCGGGCCTCACATGCAGAACTTTGCCGAAATCGTCGACGCGTTTCTCACGAACGGCGCCGCGTGTCAGGTGCAGTCGGATCGCGAGCTCGAGGAGGTCCTGCTCAAGCTGCTCAGGGATCCGGTGCAGCAGGCCAGGCTCGGGGCCGCCGCTCGGGCGCTCGTGGAGGCGAATCGCGGCGCCAAGGGCAAGAGCCTCGCGGTCATCGGTCAGCTGTTGCCCGCCGCGTCCGAAGGGCTCTCGAAGGTCGTGCGCCCGTTCCGGCTCGTTCACTGACGCCCCAGCCTCACAGCAGCCCGCCCGAACCGCCTGATGTGTCCCATCGGCGGTTCCACGCGCTGCGCTGCGGCTGTCTCACAAGACGTGCGGACGACAATCGCCGTTGCTGAGCACTCTCTACGCCAAGACGACTGAATGGCGCCGCCGCTGGTACGCGCGGCATCCGGAGGCGCGCCGCCGGCTGCGTCGGCCGGTCATCAGCGTCGGGAACCTGACCCTCGGGGGCACCGGCAAGACTCCGCTCGTGGCAGCGGTCGCCCGACTCCTGCTCGAACGCGGCGAGCGACCGTCGATCCTCAGTCGCGGTTATGGTCGCCGCCATGTCGCGGATGGGGTGGTCGTGGTCGCCGACGGCGCGGGAGTACGGGCCGATCTCAGACGGAGCGGTGACGAGCCGTTGATGCTGGCCCGGCATCTGCCAGGCGCAGCCGTCTTGGTGTCACCCGATCGCTACCTGGCTGGCACGCTCGCCGAGCACCGTCTAGGCTGCACCGTCCATCTGCTTGACGATGGCTTTCAGCACGTGATGCTGGAGCGTAACGTCGATCTGCTCGCTGTCGATCGGGCGCTTCTAACCGACCCCCGCCCGCTCCCGCGAGGGCGCCTGCGGGAATCGATTGGCGCGGCAGGGTATGCTGACGCCGTGATTGCGGTGGATCATTCAGCCGACGAGGCTGCGCAGCTTGCCGCGGTCTTGAGGGTCACGCGGAGCTTCATTGGAAGCACGTCGCACGACTCCGTGCGGCTGGTGGAACCATTCGGTGAGGCCGTGAAGCCGGCCGAGGGCGCCCGGACGATTGCCGTGGCGGGCATTGCACGACCGGCGCGGTTCTACGAAGATCTCGAGCGTGCGGGCTGGACGGTTGCGGCCCGATTGACCTTCCCCGACCACCACGCATTCTCGGCCGCCGACGTGAGGGCCGTGGGAGCGCGCGCGGCCGGCGAAGGGATCGATCTCGTGATAACAACCGAGAAAGATCTCATGCGGCTGCTGCCGCACCGGCCGTTCCGCTTCCGGCTCGGGTGGCTGCCGCACGCCGTCTCGATTGAACCGTCCCTGGAGTTCGCGGAGTGGCTCACGATGCGAATCGCGGGAGCTCGCACGGGGGTCGTGCCCGACTGAATGCGCCAACGGCTCGAATATGCCGGCGTTCGCGTCGTCGCCACCGCGGTGCGGTTCATGCCGTGCGTGCTGGTGCGCGCCTGCGGCCGAATCCTGGGCTTCGCCTTCTACGTCTTCGACGGCCCGCACCGGCGCCTGGCGTACGAGAACCTGCGGGCGGCGTTTCCGTTGCGCTCGCGCCGGGAACAGCGGGCGGTCGCGCGAGCGGTCTTTGCGCATTTCGGTCGCGTGCTGATGGAGCTCTTGAAGTTCAGCAGCCTTCCGCCGCGCCGGATGCTACAGATGATCGAGATCGAAGGGGAGGAGCGGGTACGCAGCGCACACGCCAACGGACGCGGCGTGCTGTTCTTCACCGGCCATTTCGGTTTCTGGGAGATTCACGCGATCGCGCACGCGCTCCTGTTCAGCCCGACCGCCGTCGTCGGGCGGGCGCTCGACAATCCGCAGCTCAACGCCCTGCTCGAACGGGTGCGATCCTGCACCGGGAATCACGTCATTTATCGCCGGGGGGCCATCCGGCGCATCCTGCGGGCGCTCGGGTCCAATGACGGGGTGGCGCTCCTGATCGATCAGCACATCCAGAGCGGAGACGCGGTGTACATCGACTTCTTCAGTCGACCGGCGGCGACCACCTCCGCCTTGGCCGCCCTGGCGTTACGGACGGGCGCGCCGGTCATCCCGGTCTTCGCGCTGCCGCTTCCGGGCGGCCGCTACAAGATAATCTACGAGCACACGGTGGAACCTCCGCGCAAGGACGCGCCGGACGCGATTCGCGAATTCACCCAACGGTGCACTGACGTTCTCGAGATGTACGTTCGCCGATATCCCGAGCTCTGGCTCTGGATGCACCGGCGCTGGCGCGACATCCCCGCGGCCGAGGCCGCGCCCCTCGGCATGTTTCCCGCTGCGGGACACGAGCCCGCGGAGCTCAGGGGCGACGAGTGATCGCAGCGGCCCCTTCGCGTGTGGTCGTGCGATCGCCGAACTGGCTGGGCGACGCGATCATGTCGCTTCCGGCCCTCGGCGCCATTCGCCGCCGATATCCGGACGCGCACCTGGCGGTCGCATGCCCCGCGTCGCTCGCGCCTCTGTACAAGGATGTCGAAGCGGTCAGCGAAGTCATCGCGCTCGAGGGCGGCAGCCGCGTTGTGCGCTGGTGGAGCTGGATGGAGAATGCGCGGCGTCTCGAACGCAGACGCCTGGATGTGGCAATCCTCTTTCCGAACTCGTTTCATTCGGCCCTCGTCGCTCACGCGGCTCGAATCCCGGAGCGCTGGGGATACCGGACCGATCTGCGCGGCGTGCTGCTGACGCGGGCGGTCGACCGTCCGCGACGCCACGATCGAACACATCACGTCGAGCACTACAACCAGCTCGTCGCCTCGCTCGGAATTCCGGTGCGAGCCGACAAGGCGTCCCTTACAGCATCGGCTGCCGAGCGGGCCCGTGCGCGCGAGCTGCTCGCGCGGCTGACGACAACACCCGGGCCGCTCGTGGGAATCGCGCCCGGCGCGGCGTATGGATTCGCGAAACGGTGGCCGCCGGATCGCGTCGCGGATCTCGTCCTGCTGATCGACCGGGAGCTTGGAGGGACATCACTGCTGCTTGGAAGTGCAGGCGATCGTGCCACGAGCCGGGCGGTACAATCCGCGGTCGCTAGGTTCGCGAAGGGCAGCGCGCCGCCGCCGCGTCTGCTCGACCTGGTCGACCGCACCGACCTGGGGCTGTTGATCGGGCTGATTTCCTGCTGCGACGCCTTCGTCTCCAACGATTCCGGTGCGATGCATCTGGCGTCCGCCCTCGGCGTCCCCGTCACTGCCGTCTTCGGCCCCACCGACGAGCACGGGACAGCGCCGCTCGGCCCGCATGACATCGTCACCAATCCCGTCTGGTGTCGTCCGTGTTTGCTCCGCGAGTGTCCGTTGGATCATCAATGCCTCACCGGCATTTCAGCGGCCCGCGTGTTCGAGCGGGTGCGTGATCACCTGCAGCGCCGTTCCTCGCGGGTCGCGGGATGAATCGCGCGGTCTTCCTGGATCGTGATGGGACGCTGATCGAGGAAGCGGGCTACCTCGACCGGCTGCAGCGGCTTCAGCTGTTTCCCTGGAGCGTGGACGCGGTCCGGCTGCTGAATCGCGCGGGATTCCTCGTCGTCGTGGTCACGAATCAGGCGGGCGTCGCGCGCGGGATCATCCGTCCCGCGTTCATCGGCGAGCTGCACGAGGAGCTCAGCCGCCGGTTTGCCGCTGGCGGGGCACGCATCGATGCGTTCTACTATTGTCCGCACCACCCGGAGGCGACGGTCGAGGAGTTTCGACTCCGCTGCGACTGCCGCAAGCCGCAGCCAGGCATGCTCAGGCAGGCCGCAGGCGAGCTCAACATCGACCTGACGCGGTCGTTCGTCATCGGCGACCGCTGGATCGACATGCAGATGGCCCAGGCCGTGGGCGCAACGGGCATCATGGTGCGCACGGGCTACGGCGCATCCGAGGAGCACTGCCCGCCGGAAAACGTCGCGGCTGCTGCGATCGTGCCCGACGCCATGACGGCTGTGAGCTGGATTCTTCTTGCCGAGGCACATGGATCATCCACTTCATCGCGGTGAGCGGCTCGACGTGCGACTGCTCGGCATCATCGATCGGTTTGCGAGCAAGCGCATTACGGTCGTCGGCGACATCATCGCCGACGAGTTCATCTACGGGCAGATCGCCCGGGTCTCCCGCGAAGCGCCGGTTCTCATCCTGCGCTACGACTCCACTGAGATCGTTCCGGGCGGGGCGGGCAACGCGGCCAACAACGCCGCCGCGCTTGGCGCCGTCGTCTCGCTTGTCGGCATTGTCGGCTCCGACGATGCCGGCCGGCGCCTGGTGCGCGCCTTTGACCGCCGGGTCGATGGGCGTAGCCTGATTCGGTTGAAAGGCTACCGGACGCCAACCAAGACGCGGATCCTTGCCGGCGGCGTCCATTCCGCCAAGCAGCAGGTCGTGCGGATCGATCGGCAGGCAGCCAACGGGCTTCCCGAGGACTCGAGGGGTGCGTTCGCCGATCGCGTCGGCCGAGCCGTGGAGGATGCGGACGCCGTGATTTTTTCCGATTATGGAGGTGGTCTCGTGACGCCCGCGCTCGTGGAGCAGGTACACCGCCGCGCCGCCCGGTCCGCACGACGCAGAGCCGCGCCGATCCTGATCGACACGAGATATGACCTGCTGAAGTACCGGGGTGTGACGGCCTGCACCCCGAACGAATCCGAGGTCGAGCACGTGCTCGGCGTCCACATCAACGACGATCCCCGCCGGCTCGAGCGCGCGGGGCGCGCGATCCTCAAGCGCACGCGCATGCAGGCCGTGCTGGTGACGCGCGGCAGCCGCGGGATGGCGCTGTTCGAGTCCGGCCGCCCGACGATGCACATTCCGATTTTCGGGAGCGACGAAATCGCCGATGTGACCGGCGCCGGCGACACCGTCATCTCCAGCGTCGCCCTCGCGCTCGCCTCCGGCGCGTCGTTCTACGAGGCGGCTCGCCTCGCAAACTATGCCGGCGGCTTGGTCGTGATGAAGCGTGGCACCGCGATCGTGTCGCAGGACGAATTGCGGGAGGCCGTGACGAGGGACGCGAGTGCATGACCCGCACGGCAGGTGAGACCATGGGTCGGATCGTCACGCGCGAAGAATTGGGCGAGCTGATACGCGCGGACCGTGCCGCCGGTCGCACGATCGCGTTCGCCAACGGCTGCTTCGATGTCCTGCACGCCGGTCACATCCGGTACGTGCAAGGCGCGCGGGCCCAGGGCGACAGGCTCATCGTCGCCGTGAATGACGACGCCTCGGTGTCGCGCTTGAAGGGAGCCGGACGTCCCATCCTCGACGCGCGGGATCGAGCGGAGCTCGTGGCGGCCATTCGCGGCGTAGATTACGTGATCGTATTCTCCGAACCAACCGCAACGGAGCTGCTCGCCGCGTTCAGACCGGACGTGCATTGCAAGGGGACCGACTACACGCCGGATTCCGTCCCCGAGCGTGACACTGTCCGCGCGTACGGCGGCCGCATCGCCATCGTCGGGGATCCGAAGAATCATTCCACGCGCAGGCTTGTCTCGCGGATCGCATCCGAGCACCCCGCCGATCGAACCGGTCCGGAACGAACCGACGCGCCGCCAGGTTCCTGATACCGAATGCGCCGCATCCTGATCGTGAGGCTCGGATCGCTGGGCGACATCGTCCACGCAATCCCGGTCGTCGCGGCCTTGCGATCCGGCATGCCCTCCGCGCACATCGACTGGCTCGTGGATTCGCGTCATGAGGATCTGGCAAGACTCATCACCGGGATCGACCAGCGCATCGTCCTCCGGTCGGAGTGGAGGTGGCTGGGCTTCCTGCACGTGATTCCGCAGCTGCGGCGCGCTCGCTACGACGTCGCGCTCGATCTGCAGGGCCTCCTCAAGTCGGCGCTTCTCGCCCGCGCGTCCGGCGCGGCGCGGGTGATCGGATTCTCCAGGGAGTCGCTGCGCGAACCGACCGCGCGCCTCTTCTACACGGAGACCCATGACGCCAGCGGGGCGAGGCACGTCATCGAGAAGAACATGACGCTCGCGCGCTCGCTCGGAATTGCCGGCGACACGGTGCGCTTTCCACTTGAGGCGGTTGCTTCGGAGATGCCTCGACTGGTCCGCGCGCGCCTCGGGCTTGCGGCGGACGGCGAGTTCGCCTTGATCAATCCAGGAGCGGCATGGCCCAACAAGAGGTGGCCCGCCGAACGGTTCGGCCGCGTGGCGGCGGCACTACACGCGCGCTGGAAGGTGCGAACCGCCGTGCTGTGGGGACCCGGTGAGGAGGAACTCGCGCGAAAAGTCGCCGCCGCGTCGGAATGCGCCGCAGTCGCCGCGCCGCCGACATCGGTCGCCGATGTGGTCGCCCTCGCGCGCGACGCGGCGCTGCTCGTCTCGGGCGATACCGGGCCACTGCACCTCGCGGCGGCGGTTGGGACGCCGATCGTCGGTGTCTACGGGCCGACGAGTCCGGAACGCAACGGTCCGTGGCGAGCCGCCGACGTGACCGTTTCGCGATTCGCCCAATGCGGCTGCCACCATCGTCGCCGTTGCATCGAGGCGAGATGGTGTCTGGACGACATTTCCGCCGACGAAGTGATCGACGCGGTAGAACGCCGCCTGACGGCGGAGCTGCATGCCTGTGTCTCGTCACCGGAGATTCGCGCGACGTCTTGCTCGGCTGCGCGTGCCGCTCGGGTTCGTCACCGGCGCCATCGCGCTGTGGCTCGCGCGGCCTACGGCGCCCAGCATTCTCGTTGGGGCGATTGTCGCGGCCTGCGGAGAAGCGTTGCGAATCTGGGCGGCCGGACATTTGGAGAAAGGGCGGGAAGTGACACGCTCAGGGCCGTACCGCTGGGTTCGACATCCGCTCTATGCCGGGTCGCTGCTCATGGGGATCGGCTTCGGGATTGCTTCCTGGCGTGCGGTCGTCGCCGTCCTCGTCGGCGTGTACCTTGTGAC
>JACPPN010000041.1 GCA_016190995.1 Acidobacteriota bacterium
GGCGCGCTCTCCGAGACGCTTCTCGAGTCGGAGCTGTTCGGACACATGCGCGGCGCGTTCTCGGGCGCGGCCACGAACAAGAAAGGGCTCATCGAGATCGCCGAGATGGGCACGATCTTTCTCGATGATATCGGGGAGATGAGCCCGATGATGCAGGTCAAGCTGCTGCGCGTGCTCCAGGAGCGGCAGTTCCGGCGCGTCGGGGGCACGCAGGAGGTGGATGCGGACATCCGCATCATCGCGGCCACTAATCGCGATCTGGACAAGCTCGTGGGGGAGGGCAAGTTCCGCGAGGATCTCTTCTACCGGGTCAACGTGATCCCGGTGCACATGCCACCGCTGCGCGATCGTGCAGAGGACATTCCCCTGCTCGCCGGTCACTTCGTCGCGAAATACAGCGCCCAGATGGCCAAGGAGATCCGCGGGATCTCGGCCGAGGCCATGCGGCGCCTGACGGCCTACCCGTGGCCCGGCAACATCCGAGAGCTGGAGAATGCGATGGAGCGCGCGGTCGCGCTCGAGAAAACGCCGGCCATTCTGCCCGACAGCCTTCCGGCGCACGTTTCGTCCGCGCAGCCGGCGCTCGAGGCGTCGCTCGCCGGCAAGGTCGGCGAGATTCTCCCCGACTCGGGATTCGATCTCGAACAGCATGTCGAAGGCATCGAGCGGGAATACATCGTTGAAGCCTTGCGACGCGCCAACGGTGTGAAGGTCAAAGCCGCCGACCTGCTCGGGATGAGCTTCCGATCCTTCCGCTATTACATGAAAAAGTACGACATCAGGTGACTGCAGATTCCTGCTATGGCGTGGCATCCGTGTTGCAGGTTAGCGTGCGCCCCGGTTGCGCCTCCACGCGCCTGCCAGGGCTTTCACACGAGCTGCTCTCGAATCGAGGTGGTTCACGTGCGTCTCACTGACAATAAAGGGCTGACCTTGATCGAGCTCCTGATCGTCGTCGTTATCGTCACGACGATCGCGGCCATCGCGATCCCGGGGCTCCTGCGCGCGAAGATGTCCGGAACGGAAGCGTCGGCGATCGGTTCGCTGCGCGCGATCATCAGCGCCGAAGGCGCGTTCGCCTCCACCTGCGGCGCAGGGTATTACTCGCCCACGCTCGTCTTGCTCGGGACGCCGCCACCCGCCAGCTCGGATGGATTCATCGGGTCCGAGCTGGCCAACGATCCGGCGACCAAGACCGGATACCTGGTGACCTTGACGCCTGGCGCGCCTGCGGCGACGTCAGGACCGTCGTGCAACGGCGGCGCCGCCGGCTCGCTCGTTCCCACCTATTTCGTGAGCGCGAACCCGATCAACACGCCGTCCAGGTACTTCGGCACGAATCAGGGCGGGACCATCTATTACGCGAGCGCGGCGATCGCGGTCACGCAGAGCGGCGCACCCGCGGGCGCGACCCCCATCCAGTAAGCACCCGCATCCGGCTCCCAGCACGATGCTGAAAGACCCTCCACCACAGAGGCCACAGAGGGCACAGAGAGAACCCCAGCCGAGTTGAACTCTGTGCGCTCTGTGCACTCTGTGGTGAAGCTCTCTCACCACAGAGGCCGCAGAGGTCCACAGAGAAGGCCCTAGGTGAATTGAACTCTGTGCGCTCTGTGCACTCTGTGGTGAGCCTCGTCCCTGTCAGCTTGTTGTCGCCGTTGCCAGTCTTCGTCACCGCGGGTTGACGTTTTTTGTCGATCGAGTGCGGATCCCTGTGCGTCAGGGGGCGCGATCGCGCGCGGTGAAACACGCAACTCACATGAACGTCGTCAGTTAGACCGCGTGCACATGGTTGCATGCGGCCTGGCACCGCAGTTGCTGAACAGCACGGCGACGAAGGCTGGCGCAGCATGCTGGGGAACGGCAGCTCGATCCAGCACACCACAACCAGGTAGGTCAACCTCGTATCGCCTAGGAGAGTGACAATGAGGATCCGGAGCAACAAGGGTTTCACGCTGATCGAGCTTTTGATCGTCGTGGCGATCATCGGAATCATTGCGGCCATTGCCGTGCCGGGATTGCTGCGCGCCCGCATGTCGGGCAACGAGTCGTCGGCCATCGGATCGCTGCGCGCGATCAACAGCGCCCAGTCGACGTTCGCGTCGAGCTGCGGCACTGGCTTCTATGCCCCCTCCCTCGTGCGGCTGGGCACGCCCCCGACCGTGGGTGGTGGTGACGGTTTCATCGGTCCTGATCTGTCGACCGATCCTTCGAGCAAGAGCGGCTACACGGTCACGATGACGGCGGGCGCGGCGGCAGCGTCGGCCCCGGCGTCCTGCAACGGCGCCGCCGCGGGCACGGTCGTGTCCACCTACTTCGTCGGTGCGGATCCTTCAGCCGGCGCAGGTGCGCGGTATTTCGGCACGAACCAGGGCGCGACGATCTACCAGAGCACGGCCGCCGTGGCGGTCACGCAGAACGGCGCTCCGGCTGGCGCGACCCCGATTCAGTAGTCGGCGCGATTTCGGGACCCCTGGGGATGTTCGCTGCGGCGGACATCCCCTTTTGTCTTTCTGGCGATGAGATCTCACCACAGAGCACACAGAGCACATAGAGAACACCGACCCGCGCAGAGTGCGCTTCCTGCCAGGTGTTCTCTGTGGCCGCCGTGGCCTCTGTGGTGATGAAAGAAGAACGTGCAGTTGAGTGCCGGGCGTGGCGGGGACCGGCCGGGGCGCACCCTGCGGCGTCTATTGATCGAGCCGGTTTGCGCAGGACTGCACGGTGTAGCGGCGTGGCAAAGACGCAGCCGCATCCGCGAGGCCGGTCGCTGATACGGTAAGATAGAAGGAGACGCGATGACTTTGGACTTTGGACTTTGGACCTGTACTTCGACCTTGAGACTGTCCGTGGATCTGCGGTCCGGGGACGCGCGTCGCGTCGGGAGCACGTCATGAAGAAGTCCAGCAATCATAAAGGGTTTACGCTCATCGAGCTCCTCATCGTCGTCGCCATCATCGGAATCATCGCGGCCATTGCCGTGCCCGGGCTGCTGCGCGCCCGCATGTCGGGTAACGAAGTGTCAGCCATCGGATCCCTTCGCGCCATCAACAGCGCGCAGTCCACGTTTGCCGCGAGCTGTGGCACCGGCTTCTACGCGCCGTCGTTGGCGCGTCTTGCCACACCGCCGACCGTCGGCGGTGGCGACGGCTTCGTCGGCACAGACCTGTCGACCGATCCCGCGGTGAAGAGCGGATACACGATCACCATGACGCCGGGCGCGGCGGCGCCCTCCGCGCCGGCCTCCTGCAACGGCGCGGCGGCCGGCACCGTCGTGGGCACGTACTTCGTCGGGGCGGATCCGTCGCCGGGTGCCGGTGCCCGGTATTTCGGCACGAACCAGGGCGCGACGATTTATCAGAGCACGGCCGCCGTCGCGGTCACACAGAACGGCGCGCCTGCGGGCGCCTCGCCGATCCAGTGAGCGCGCTCGGGTGTGAGCCGACGAAGGATGCTCGCGGCTTCGCGGGCATCCTTTTTTTGTGCCTGGTCGCGCGGGAGTCTGGCGCCTTTCAGGCGGTGGTCATTCAATCTGCTTGACCCGCCCGGGCACACGCGGAAAGATCACAGCCATGTCATCGCTTGCCCGCCGCCTGATCCTCCTCTTCGCGCTGGCCGGCCTGGTCGCCGCCACCGCCTCCACGTACGTGCACTACCGCCTGCTGCACGAGTCCGGCTATTTGAGCTTCTGCGACATCAGCTCGACGGTGAACTGCACCCAGGCGTACCTGAGCCGCTTTGGGAGCTTCCGGGGCGTCCCCGTCGCCGTGCTGGGCGCACTCTGGTTCGTCCTGGTGTCGATCCTTGCGGCCGCCAGCGGCCGGGGACCGCAAAGCTTCCGCGAGACGGTGCCCGGCTACCTCTTCGTGCTCGCCACCCTCGCGCTCGCGGCGGTCCTGTATCTCGCGTACGCCTCGTTGGTCATCCTGAAGACCGTCTGCATTCTGTGTCTGGTCACCTATGCGGCCGTTGCCGGAATCTTCCTGATCTCCGGCGCCGCGACTTCTTTTCCCATGACGACACTTCCACGCCGTACGTTTCGTGACCTTCGCACCCTGGCCAGCAGCCGTGTGGCGCTCGTGGTTGCCCTGGTGTTTGTGCTTGGTTCATTCGCGGCCATTGCCCTGGTGCCGTGGCACGGCCGGGCGATCGCGGCGGCCCCTGGGCAAGCCGCGGCAAAGTCCGATAACACGAGTGGGTTCGAGCAGTGGTACGCCTCGCAGGAACGGGTGAAGGTCCCCGTTTCCGACGAAGGCGCGAAGGTGGTCATCGTCAAGTTCAACGACTACCAGTGTCCGCCCTGTCGGCTGACCTACATGCAGTACCAGCCGATCCTCGCGGACTTTCGCGCGAAGGCGCCGGGACAGATCAAGTTCGTGGCGAAGGACTTTCCGCTCGACCCTGAATGCAACGTCAACGCGCCCAGCGGACGCCACCAGGCGGCGTGCGAGGCGGCGGTGGCGGTGCGGCTGGCGCACGCGAAAGGGAAGGGGGAGCCGCTCGAGTCGTGGCTGTTCGCGAACCAGGAGACGCTCACGCCGGCCGGCGTGCGGCAGGCGGCGCGTGAGATCGGCGGCGTCGACAGCTTCGATGCCGACTACGCGCGCACCCTGGAGCAGGTGAAGACCGATATCGCGCTCGCGTCGCTCCTTGGCGTGCGCGCCACGCCGACCTTCTTCATCAACGGTGTACGGATCCAGGGCGGCCTGCAGCCCGAGTTCTTCGAGGCGGCGATCGCCTACGAGTTGAAAAAAGCGGGGAAGTGACGCTCGCCATCCGCACGACGGATCTCACCAAGGACTACGCAGTTGGCTTCTGGCGAAAGCGACCGTACCGTGCGCTCGATCAGCTTTCGCTCGACGTCGGCACGGGAGACGTCTTCGGGTTTCTCGGGCCGAACGGCGCCGGCAAGACCACCACGCTGAAGCTGCTCATGCAGCTCACGTTTCCCACGCGGGGGCGGGCCGAAATCCTGGGCCGTCCGGTGGGAGACGTCGACGTCAAGCGCCGCATCGGATACCTTCCCGAGCATCCGTACTTCTACGACTACCTGACGGCAGAGGAGCTCCTCGGCGGCTTCGCGGGGATGTTCGGTTACCGCGGCGCGGAGCGAGCCAGGCGCGTCGGGACGCTGCTCGATGAGGTGGGCATCGGGCCGGAGCGCCGCCTCGCGCTGCGGAAGTTCTCCAAGGGCATGATCCAGCGTGTCGGCCTGGCGCAGGCGCTCATCAACGACCCCGAGGTCGTGTTTCTCGACGAGCCGATGTCCGGGCTCGACCCGCTCGGGCGCCGCGAGGTGCGCCGCCTGATTCTGCGGCTGCGCGATCAGGGACGGACGGTCTTCTTTTCATCGCACATCCTCGCCGACGCCGAGGCGCTCTGCAGCCGCGTCGCGATTCTCGTCGGCGGCCGGCTGCGGACGGTGGGCAGCCTCTCCGATATCACGGCCTTTCACGTGCGTGGCTGGGAGCTCGTCGTGAGCGGCGTGGAGGAGCCGGTGCTGATGCGCATGGGCTTGATGCAGCGGACCACACGGATTGGCGAAGAGCGGTACGCAATCGAGCTGCCAATCGACGAGCCGCCCGACAAAGTCCTCAGCGACCTGACGGTGACCGGCGCGCGCCTGGTGTCGCTGAACCCGATCCGCGACACCCTCGAAGACTTCTTCGTCCGGCAGGTGTCGGGCGTCGATCCTCCGGAATCACGCGTGAAGGGATAGGGCCGTGCGCACCTCACGGGTCGTAGCCATTGTGGCCTTCAACGTGTTCAAGGAATCGGTGCGCGACAAGGTCCTGTACAACCTCGTGTTCTTCGCCGTTCTCCTCATCGCCACCTCGCTCCTGCTCGGCAAGCTCACCGCCGGCCAGGAAGTGAAGATCATCAAGGACCTTGGCCTGGCTGCGATCTCGCTGTTCGGCGTCTTCATCGCGATCTTCATCGGGATCGGCCTGGTCTCCAAGGAGGTCGAGCGGCGGAGCATCTACAGCATCCTGGCGAAGCCGATCCGCCGGCACGAGTTCATTCTCGGGAAGTACAGCGGCCTCGTGCTCACCCTCCTGGTCAACGTCGCCATCATGTCGATCGCGCTGTATCTCGTGCTCGGGTACATGTCCTGGACGGAAGCCGAGGAGTTCAAGCGCGCCTGGGATGCGCCGGCGGCGGATCCCGCGATGCTGAAGGCCATCGCGCTCATCTTCGTCGAGCTGATGCTCGTGACGGCGGTGGCGCTCTTTTTCTCCACCTTCTCGAGCCCGATCCTGTCCGCCGTCTTCACTTTTGGTCTCTTCATCGCCGGACATTTCAACGCCGACCTCAAGCATTTCGAGGGCGTCGTCGATTCCAGGGTCGCGGCGTCGGTTGCGCGTGGATGGTACTACGTGCTGCCGAACCTCGCCGCGTTCGATGTGAAGGCGCAGGTCGTGCACGCCCAGCCGGTGACAGCCGGCTATCTGGGGTTTACGGTCGCCTACGGCTTCGTGTACATCGCGATGGTGCTCCTGGCCGCCATGTGGATTTTCTCGAGGCGTGACTTCAAATGAGGGACCGGGGACTCGGGACTCGGGACTCGGGACTCGGGACGTCATGACCCCCGGCGCATCACACGAGCTGGAACGTCCGCCGCAAATGCAGCCTGTTGTGCGCTCGGCACTTCTCGGCACGACCATCGTGATGCTGTTCGCGACGACGGTGCTGCTGCAGATGGCACGAGACCGTCAGGCGTTGACGGCCATGCCGCGGGGCCAGGTGCTGTACGTACGCTCCGGTGCGCTGCTCGATCGGGTCGCGCTGTCATACGACGCGCTGCTGGCCGACGTGTACTGGATCCGGGCCATTCAGCACTTCGGGGGCACCCGTCGGTCGACCGACGTGGGGAAGCGGTACGATCTGCTCTACCCGCTGCTCGATATCGCGACCACTCTCGATCCCCGTTTTACGATCGTCTATCGCTTTGGAGCGATCTTCCTCGCGGAGGCGTACCCCAACGGACCCGGTCGTGCGGACCAGGCGATTGCGCTGCTGAAGAAGGGCGTCCGGAGCCAGCCGCAGAAGTGGCAGTACTTGCAGGACATCGGGTTCGTCTATTACTGGTGGCTTCACGACTACGTCTCCGCCGCCACGTGGTTCAGGCGCGCGGCGGACGTCGAGGGCGCCCCCTGGTGGCTCCGGACGCTTGCGGCGACCACGCTGGCCCAAGGCGGCGAGCGCGCAGGCTCGCGGATGCTGTGGGAGCAAATGTTCCGCACCGCGGGCGACGACTGGTTGCGGCGCGAAGCCGAGCGCCGGCTCGTACAACTCACCGCGCTCGACGACATCGATGAGCTGGCGCGCCGCGTCCAGGACTACGCCTTCCGCCGCGGCGCCCTGCCCGAGTCGTGGACGGCGCTCGTCGGCACCGGCTACTTGCGCGAGCCGCCCCGGGATCCGACCGGTTCGCCCTACGTCCTCGATCCCCGCACGGGGCACGTCACCATTTCGTCCCAATCGGCGCTGTTCCCGCTTCCCACCGAACCGCCGCCGCTGCCGTCCAGATGATGGCCGACGCCCTCCCGCTCGCGTACCTGGTCGCCCTCGGTCTGATTGTTGGCAGCTTTCTGAACGTCTGCATCTATCGCATTCCCTCCGGCGGCTCGATCGCCTGGCCCGCGTCCCACTGTCCGGCGTGCAAGGATCCGATCCGATGGTTCGACAACATCCCGATCGTGTCGTTCATCGTGCTCGGAGGCCGCTGCCGGCATTGCGGAGCCCGCATCTCGTTCAGGTACCCGGCGGTCGAGCTGATCACCGCCGCGCTTTTTGCCATCGAGTTCTGGGCTGTTGGCTGGCAGCCGCTCCTCCTTCCGCGGCTGCTCTTCGTGAGCGCGCTCGTCGTTCTGTTCGTCATCGATCTGCAGCACCACATTCTGCCGAACGTCATCACGCTGCCCGGGATCGCCGTCGGCTTCGCGCTCAGCCTCTTCTTCCCGCCGGGATGGGTGTCGGCGCTCATCGGGATTGTCGTGGGTGGCGGCGTTCTGTTCCTCGTGGCGGAGGCGTACTATCGGGTGCGCAAGGAAGAAGGGCTGGGCATGGGGGACGTCAAGATGCTCGCGATGATTGGCGCCTTCCTCGGGTGGCAGCTCGCGCTCCTCACGCTCGTGCTGTCGTCGTTTGCCGGGTCGCTGTTTGGAGTCGGTCTGATGATTGCGGGCAGGGGCGGGTTGAAATACGCCCTGCCGTACGGAACGTTTCTGGCGTTAGCCGCGATCACCTCGGCGCTCTTCGGCAGGGAGATTCTGCGGTGGTATTTTTCGTTTTATGGATAGATCAGGGACCAGGGATTAGGGATCAGGGAGCGGGGACCAGGGGTCGGGGACCAGGGATCAGGGACTAGAGACTCGGGACTCGGGACTCGGGACTATCGACAATGAACCAGTACGCGTTTGTGCTGCTCGGGCTCACCGCGATCGTCGCGGCGCTGGTGGCCATCCTGGTCTTCGCGCTGATGCGCTTCGCGAGCGCCGCGCGCGACGCCTCGCGGCGGCTGCGCGAGGGCGGCGCTGAGACCGCGTTCGTGGCGGCGGCGCTTCAGGAGGCGATGGCGCGCCTCAAAGAGCAGGAGCGTGTCACCAAGGCGCGCGCCGAAGCGTCCGAGCGGCTGAGTGGCGAGATCATCTCGAGCATGACTTCGGGGCTGCTCGTCGTTGGAACGCGCGGCGAGGTTCGGACACTGAACCCGGCCGGCCGGCGTCTGCTGGGAATTTCCGAGAAAGCCTCCACGCCCAGCGTGGGCGATCTCTCGGCACACGCCGCGCCGCTCGTGACCGTGCTGCACGAGTGTCTCGCCACGCGCCGGCCAATCGTGCGCCGCGCGCTCGAGATGCCCGCCGCCCAGCGATCATCCTCCCTGGCGTCGCACCTCGGCGTCAGCGTCTCACCCATCGTCGACGCCGCCGGCGAGCCGCACGGCGCCATCTGTCTCTTCACCGATCTGAGCGCGGTCGCCGATCTCGAGGAGCAGCTCCGCCTGCGCGAGAGCCTCGCCAGGCTCGGGGAGCTCACGGCCGGAATCGCGCACGAGTTCAGGAACGGCCTGGCGACCATTCACGGGTACGCGCGACTGATTGATCCGGACAAGCTGCCGGCGGCCTACCGCTCGTACGTGGAAGGGATTAGAAATGAGACGCAGGCGCTCGGCGAAGTCGTCAACAACTTCCTGAACTTCGCGAAGCCCGCCAACCTGACGCTCACGCCCGTGGATCTGCACGCGGTTGCCGAACGCGCGACCGACGAAATCCGCAACGAAGTGCGGAGTAAAGGTGGGGAGGTGACGGTCAAGGGACACTTTCCGGTCATCGAGGGTGACGAGGTGCTTCTGCGCCAGGCGTTCAGCAATCTCGTACGCAATGCCGTCGAGGCCTGCGCGGATGCGCCCACACCGCCGCGCATCTCCATCGAGGGCGTCGTCGACCCGGAATCGGCGGTCGCGCGTCTGACCATCACGGACAATGGACCGGGCATCGATCCTGCCGTGCACGACCGGATCTTCCGGCCGTTCTTCACGACCAAGCCAAAGGGCACCGGCCTCGGGCTCGCCCTGGTCCAGAAGATCATCGTGACGCACAACGGACGCGTGTCCGCGGCCAACAACCCTGGCGGCGGCGCGCGGGTGCAGGTCGTTCTACCGCTGCGTGCCTCAGGGGTTGCCGCCGAACTGCAGGCCCTCACGTAGAGGGGCAGCTCTGAGAACAAGTCGTGTCGGTTCCGGGCCCAAGGTTCCGCGTTCCAGGTGCAGGTTCCTGGTTTCGGGATCCTCGACATCTTCCAAAGCGTTCACCACAGAGAACGCGGAGGCCACAGAGATCAGAAAGGGTGCTTTCTCTGTGTGCTCGGTGCCCTCTGTGGTTGATGCCTTGCGCAGCCGCACGCAGAAACTTCGACATTCGGCCATCTGGAGCTCCTTCGACAGGATTGTGATCACCAGTCCAGGACTGTTACCAAGGTCCTGAAATAGCACACCGGCTGCTCCAATCCGGGGGTGGATGCCTTCGGCCGGTCACCTCGAAATCGTTGTAAATCAGGCTGTTTCCGGCCTCGTCGTGGCGCACTCGAGCGTCTGGCAGCCCCATTGCTCAACCGAGCCGTCAGATGCAGCAACAGGCTCGTTCAGCATTGGGATTTTCGCTCGCGGACGTGATCGTGACGATGGCAATTGGTTCAGTCGCGATGTCGATTGCGGTGCCCGCGGCGAAGAGAACCGTCGATTCCATGCGGCTCGTCAGCGCGACCCGCGACGTGGAGCGCGAGTTGCAAGTCGCACGCTTGAAAGCCGTTTCGACGAATCGCTTCCTGCGCGTTCGCTTCAACTGTCCTTCGGCCGGCTACTTCCGCATCGTCGAGATCACCGGCGTCAGCATGACGGACACGGCGAGCAACCGGTGCGATCCGGACGCGTTCCCGTATCCGGGCCCGCGCGATACGGATGTCGCGACGCCTGCGAATGACGGCCCGCTGCGGATACTGAACCCAAGCATCACGCTCGGGGGGAACGATCTGCTGTTCGGTCCAAGTGGCACGACGCGGCAATACATCAGCGGCTCGGTTCAACCAATCAGTACGTCAGCCGACGTGACGCTGACGAGGAGTGGCAGCGCTGCCACGATATCGGTCAATGGTCTTGGAAAGATTCGCATCCAATAGTCGGGCCGCCCGCTCGATCTCCGGCGAACGCGGCTTCAGCCTTATCGAAGTGCTGATTTCGGTCAGCCTCTTGAGCATCACGGCCCTGGGAGTCGCGCAGCTCTTCGCGGTGGCGGGTCGCGCGAACATCGGTGCGCGTGGGCAAACGTCGACGGCGGTCCTTGCGGTCCAGAAGATGGAGCAGCTTCGCAGCCTCACGTGGGGATACGACCGGAATCAGAACGGCTCGCCCGTTCAGGACACCACCACCGACTTGAGCCGCGATCCAGCCGGCACCGGCGGGACCGGTTTGCAGCCGACTCCCTCCGACGCGCTCGACGCCAATACGCCACCGTACGTGGACTACCTGGACGCGGACGGCCGGTGGATCGGTAACGGGGGGACGCCGCCGCTCGGCACCGTGTACATCAGGCGCTGGTCGATTGCGGGCCTGCCCACGGCCCCGAATAACACGCTGGTGCTGCAGGTGGTCGTCATCCCGCTCCGTCGCGAGCTGATGAAGGGCAGCGGCCTCGTCGGGAGCCTGCGCGACGAGACACGCATCATGAGCCTCAAGACGAGGAAAGCATCATGACGGGGATCGGGGATCAGGGATCGGGCATCGTATCCCGAAACTCGCGACTCGCGAACCGACTCGGAACTCGGGACCCGAAACCCGGGACCCGGGACTTGGGACTCGGGCCTCAACTCGGGACCCGGGCCTCGGGACTCGGGACTCGACTCGGGACCCGGGACTCGGGACTCGGGACTCAACTCGGGACCGAATCGGGTTTCACCCTGATCGAGATGGTCGTGTCGGTCGGGATCATGGTCCTCGTGACCGGCGCCATCTTCCAGATGCTCGGCAGCAACACCAATACCTTTCGCGCGCAGCCCGAGGTGGCCGACATGCAGCAGCGTCTCCGGGTTGCGGCCGACATGATTTCCAAGGACCTGATGGACGCGGGCGCGGGGCCCGAGCGCGGCATCGGGGCCGGTCCCCTGTCGCTGTACTTTCCTCCCATTCGTCCCGGCCGGACCGGAGCCACTTCCCCGGACGGCGAGCTGACGGCATCGGCGAATCGCATCAGCATCGTCTATGTGCCGCAAACGCGGGCGCAGGCCGTGGTCGCGAGCGATCTCGCCATGACGACGTCCGACATCGTCTTGCGCACGCTGGATCCCGGGTGTCCCGCTGGGACGCCGTGCGGCTTTGCCAACGGCATGCGCGCCGCGATCTACGACACGAGCACCGTGGGCGCGGGGTACGACCTGTTCTCGGTGACCGGCTCGACAGCCACCACGCTCCAGCACGCATCGCCCAATGTGGCTTTCACGAAGGCGTACCCGAAGGACTTCTCCCGCGTGGTCGAAGTGCAGCACCACGTCTACTATCTCGACACCGAGAACCGCCGCCTGATGCACTACGACGGCTTCCAGGGCGATTTTCCGCTGGTGGACAACGTTGTGGGGTTGAACTTCACCTATTACGCGGATCCCGATCCCAACAGTGTGCCCAAGCCGCCCGCCGGCCAGGCGAATTGTGTGTATGAGGCCGGCACCCCGCCCGTCCCACTGCTTGCGAACCTCGGCGGCTCGACGCCGCAGCCGCTCACGCTGGCGCAGTTGACCGACGGTCCGGTCTGCGGCAGCGGCGTGACGCGATTCGACGGCGACCTCCTGCGCATCCGGAAAGTGCGGGTCACCATTGGCGTGCAGGTCGGACGCGACGACCTGCGCGGCTCGGACAGCACGAAGTTCTCGCAGGTGGGCACGATGAAGACCGCGGCCCTGCAGGTGCCAGACTACAAGATGAGCTTTGAAATTGCGCCGCGCAACCTGAATTTCGGTCGATGACGTCAGCCGCCATGACTAGTGCTTCGTTGCAGAAGTCCGCGTGCCACCGAGGGTGCCGGCCGCGCCCGGCTGGCAAGGCGCGACGACCGAGAATATCGGGAATATTTGAGGGAGGAGCAACGCAGCCAGGCGGGATGGGGTCCCCAGCGCGTGAGCAACGCCTGTTTTCAAGACACGCTGCTGACCCACGCGCTGGGGGCCCCGGGATGCGGCCGCAGCCGAATGGCCGTGGACTTCTGCAGCGAGGCACTAGGCTTCGCTCCAATGAAACCGGCGTCGCGCTCGTCATCAGCCTGATGGCCATGACGCTGCTCACGGGCCTCGGCGTGGCCCTCGTCCTGACGACCATGACCGAGACGGCGATCACGTCGAACTACCGCAGCGCCCAGGAGACGTTCTACGCCGCGGACGCGGGCATCGAGCGGAGCATCCAGGACATCGTCCGCGCGTCCGACTGGAACTACATCCTGGGCGGGACGTCGGTCTCCGGATTCATCGATGCCCCGCCGCGGAAGCTGCCCGACGGCGCGGATGCGGACCTGACGCTGCTCACGACCGCGCTCCAGAGCGAGTCGAACACCTTCTACGGCTCCGATCCCAATCGGCCGCTCTGGCGCGTGTACGCCTCGGGCCCGATGAGCAATCTGATGCCGCCGGGCACGATCACGACGCGCGCGTACATCCTTGTCTGGGTCGCGGACGACCCGGCCGAGACGGACGGCGATCCGACGAAAGACACCAACCGCGTCCTGCTCCTGCGCGCCGAAGCGTTCGGCGAGGGGGGCAGCCGCAAGGTCATCGAGGCAGCCATCACGGGCGTGACGAACCTGGAAGCCGAGAAGGGCTACGTCGGACAGCGGGGGCAGGACGAGCAGAACCGCCGCGCGCGCAAGGCCCCCGTGCAGACGCCGGGACAGGCCTTGACGGAAATGAGGATGGACATCGCCACCGGAGGCATGGTCGTTCAGTAGATCGATGGCTATGAAGATGCGCAGATTCCTCCTGTTGTGTATCGTCGTGCTGCTCGCGCTCACGGTGCCGATTGGCGGCGTCGGATGGAAGTACAAGCACAAGAAACCGCCCGGCAAACGGCCGAAGCCGAAGGGGCCTGCGACCTTCTACATCCAGGTCGATCCGCTCCGTGTCGTCAAGACCTTCAACGATCCCGACGTGAAGGTCGGGCCGAACATCATCCTGGCGATGGACACGTCGATGCGGATGCAGTACGACTTCGACGGCGTCTATTACGACCAGCGGGCGTGGGACAAGGAGGCAAAATTCATCGCGAGCCAGGAGCCCAATCCGACGGCGATCGCGGCAACCCTCGGCGTGTCGAGCGCGGCGCGTTACTACCGGCGCATGTACAAGAATCTCTACCGGAAGGAGCTGAATACGAACCCGGTCACGAGCGAGTACTATGCCGACCGCATCGACGTCGTCGACGATCAATCGCCGGATTTTCTGAGCTTCCATGACGTGACGCGGCTCGGGATGGCGCGCGACGGCCTGTACCAGGCCATCACGGAGAACTTGTACATCACCAACTGGGGCCTGCAGGACATGCGGCACGGACAGAACGACAAGCTGCCGGACCAGCCGGGCAACGAGCAGCCCGTGTTCCTCTCCGATCAAAGCCAGACGAACCTGAACGGGGACATCCTGAACAAGAAGAAGTGGAAAGTCAGCTACGTCCTTCCCAACGGCCGGAACGTCGACGCGAACAGCGAGGGATCCGATCTCCGGGTCAAGGTCATCGAGCAGAAGGATGCGTCCTCGAAGACAGCGTTCTTCATGATGCACCCGCCGGACGACTCGGACCAGGCCAACACGCTCCTTCCC
>JACPPN010000042.1 GCA_016190995.1 Acidobacteriota bacterium
CACTCCCGCACCTGCGCCGCGCGGGCCCTCACACCGTTGACGTTCCACGTACCGATTCTCATACGTCCACGCGCTGCGATCAGTCACGCCATCAGCCAACGAGTCAATGTTAGCCCAACCCTCGAACGACACGGACGCCCTGCACGATCGAGCTTCACGGTGTAGTGCCGGGCGCGACGAGCGGCCCGACCTGACCCGGCGCGATGTCCAGATCCCACGTGACGAGTGGACGCCAGCCTCGCGGCCCGGGGCGCGTATGAGGGTGATCGGGCGGCGCGATCGCGACCGCGATCTTGCCCATCGACGAGGTCGGCAGGCCGTTTCCCCTGATGGGCTTCCACGTCGAGCCGCCATCGGTCGACATGTAGATCCCGCTGCCGGGGCCGCCGCTGAACTTGCCCCAGGTGTGGATGACGAACTGCCACATGCCGGCGATGAGGACCCGGGGATTGTTCACGTCCATCGCCAGGTCGATGCAGCCGGTGTTCTCGTCCACGAACAGCACCCGCCGTTCTCCAGTCGTCGAGTGCGGGGTAATCATATGCGCTGGCGTCGCGTCCGAGGAGGCTCGGGAGTAGAATCAGGCCAAGAGACGCGTGCGGGCGTCTCTCGGTTCCCGGATCTCTTCTTCCACCCGGAGTCGTTCCCATGGATACGCACCCTTCCTCCAGCGTTCTTCGCGACAGCCCTGCACCCGATGGGCTGCGGTGCGCTCCAGACCCGTCGCGGGCCCTGTCCTGGCGCGCGGTCTCGGGGATCGAAGACTGGCTGATCGGCCGCATTCGAAGACGGCTCGGCGAGGCGCCGGTGCGACTCGTCCTCTGGAACGGCACGGAGATCCCGCTTTCGACGGGTCCAGTCGTCGCAACCGTCGTGATTCACAACGCCGGCGCGCTCTGGGACATCGCGGTCGATCCCGACCGCCGATTCGGCGACGCGTACAGCAGTGGCAGGGTGGACGTCGAAGGAGACCTGCTCGCGCTGCTCGACAGCGCGTCGGCGGGCGGGTCTTCGGGGCCGTCTCGCGCTCGGCTCGTGTTTCGCTGGCTTGCCGGAAACACGTTCTCGCGATCCCGCGCGAATGTGCACCACCACTACGACATCGGCAACGATTTCTATCGCCTGTGGCTCGATGACCAGTTGGTCTACACCTGCGCCTATTTTCCGACCCCGGATGCGACGCTCGAGGACGCGCAGGTTGCGAAGATGCGACACGTCTGCCGCAAGCTTGCGTTGACATCCGGCGAAACGGTCGTCGAAGCGGGCTGCGGATGGGGCGCGCTGGCGCTGTACATGGCGCGCCACTACGGCGTCAGGGTGAAGGCATTCAACATCTCGCACGAGCAGATCGAGTACGCGCGCCGACGCGCGGCCGAAGAGGGTCTGAGCGCGCACGTGGACTTCATCGAAGATGATTACCGCAACATTCGAGGCCCGTACGACGTGTTCGTGTCGATCGGCATGCTCGAGCACGTCGGTCGCGAGTTCCACGAGACGTTCGGGCGAATCATCGACCGTGCCCTCGACCCACGCCGTGGTCGGGGCCTGCTCCACTTCATCGGGCGCAATCAGCCGGCGCTGCTGAATGCCTGGATCCGCGCCCGGATCTTTCCCGGCGGCTATCCGCCGACGCTGCACGAGGTCTGCGAATCGATTCTCGAGCCGGCGGGACTTTCCATCCTCGATGTCGAGAACCTCCGGCTGCACTACGCGAAGACGCTGGACCATTGGCGCAGGCGGTTCGAGCGCGCGTCCGACCGCATCCGGGCGATGTTCGGCGAGCCGTTCGTGCGCGCGTGGCGCCTGTACCTGACGGGATCGGAGGCTGCATTTCATACCGGCTGGATGCAACTGTTTCAGATCACATTTGCGCGCGGGACACTGAATGATCTGCCCTGGGTCCGGCCCGACGGCGGGCCCGCGGTCATGCGCTGAGATATGGACCGCTGCGACGTTCTCGTCGTCGGGGGTGGACCGGCAGGATCGAGTTGCGCCTGGAAACTCGGCCAGGCCGGAGTCGACGTCCTCGTGGTCGATCGGGCCGCATTCCCGCGAGACAAGCCATGCGCCGGATGGATCACGCCGCAGGTGCTCGACGCGCTCGTCCTCGATCCCGCCGACTACCGCGGCGGCCGGGTCTTTCAGGCCATTCGCGGGTTTCAGGTGGGCTGCGGCGAACAGGACACCATCGAGATCCGCTACGATGCGCCGGTGAGCTTCGGCATCCGGCGCTCGGAGTTCGATCATTACCTGTTGCAACGGTGTGGCGCGCGGTTCGCGCGCGTGGGCGTGACGAGTCTGCGACGCGCGCCGGACGGCTGGATCGTCAACGAACGCATCGCGGCGCCCGTCATCGTCGGCGCGGGCGGCCATTTCTGTCCGGTTGCGCGCGCCATCAACGGCACGGGGCAGCCGAGCTCCGTCGTGGTCGCGCAGGAAGTGGAGCTCTACCTCTCAGGCGCGCAGGCCTCCGCCTGCGCCATTCACCCGGAGATGCCCGCCCTCTACTTCGCGCCGGATCTGAACGGGTACGGATGGTGCTTCCGGAAGGAGAACTTCCTCAACATCGGCCTTGGGCGTCTCGGTCATGCAGGGCTGCGACATCACGTCGGCGCCTTCGTTCGATTCCTGCAGCGCACAGCCAGGATTCCAGCCGATCTTCCGATCGCGTGGAAGGGGCATGCTTACTTGTTGTCGCGCCGTCCATCCGTTGTCGCGGATCGCGTGCTCCTCGTCGGCGACTCGGCGGGCCTGGCGTACGCGGAAAGCGGTGAAGGGATCCGGCCCGCGATCGAGTCCGGCATCCTCGCCGCCGAGACGTTGCTCCGCGCGAAAGGCGATTACAGAGCGGAAGCGCTCGCGCCATATCGGCGAGCCATCGACGTGCGCTTCGGAAGCTCGGAGCCTGGACTCTCCAGCTACGGATTCGTTCCACCTCGCGCGCTGGCGGCCGTCGCGAGCTGGCTGCTCGGCCAACGATGGTTCACCCGGCGGGTCGTGATCGATCGCTGGTTCCTCCATTCCCACGTGCCTCCGCTCGCTGCCGCCACGCCTGCGGGCGTTCGGCGCGCCGCGTAGGTCACGAGGTCCAACCGCGGACGACGCGTCGGCCACGGGCCCTACTCTGCCTGACACCGGCTCTAGAAGATGGCTGGAGGACGTTTGGTCGGTTCCATCGGCCCGTATCGCATCATTCGCAGCCTCGGGGCAGGCGGGATGGGCGAAGTCTATCTGGGCCATGACGGCCGGCTCGATCGTCACGTCGCCCTGAAAAGTGTCTCGGACGCCCTCGCGGCCACGCCGGACGCGCGCCGGCGCCTTCTTGGCGAAGCGCGCGCGGTAGCCCGCCTCAATCATCCGAACATCGCGGCGGTTCACGACGTCCTCGACGCGGGCGATCGAACCTTCATCGTCATGGAATACGTCGAGGGCGAGACGCTCGCGGCGCGTCTCGAGCGCGGCCGGCCACCACTCCAGGAGATCGTCGCGATCGCGCGGCAACTGGCTGCGGGGCTCGCACACGCGCACGAGCAGGGGGTCATCCATCGCGATCTCAAGCCCTCCAACGTGGTCCTGACGTCGCAGGACAGCGTGAAGATTCTCGACTTCGGCCTCGCGACGATGGCCGCGCGCGAGGCCTTGGGTCCCCTCGATGAGACGAAGTCCGTCTGGGACGGACGCACGGCGGCAGGCGCGATTCTCGGGACACCGGCCTACATGTCTCCGGAACAGCTGCTCGGCCGCGAGTTGGACCCTCGATCGGATCTCTACAGCTTCGGCGTCATCCTGTATCAGATGACCGCCGGTCGTCTGCCGTTCGAGGCGGACGACATCGTGTCGCTCGCCGTGGCCGTTGCGTCCGCACCCGCGCCGGATCCTTCCGTGGTCGACGCCTCCATCCCGCCAATGCTGGGCAGGGCGATCATGCGCGCGCTGGCGAAGGAGCCGTCCGAGCGCTTTCAATCGGCCACCGAGATGGGCGCGGCCATCGCGAACGCCCTGTCCCCCACGGCCGCTGTTCTGCCCGGCGGCGACACGGCTCCGCCGGCGCCGACGTCGGCACGGGACCGCCGGCTGCGCGCGGTCGCACCGGTCGTGGTGCTGTTGCTCGCCGCGGTCGGCGTCTGGTCGCTGAGCCAGAAAGCCCAACAGCGCCTGAGCGGCGGACCGAGCCGGCGCCCATCGGTCGTCGCGCTGTTGCCGGTCACCAACCTCGCGGGCGATCCGAAGACCGAGTCCATTGGCGTCGGCGTGGCTTCGATTCTCACCGAAAATCTTTCGACCACGGCCGGTCTCACGGTGCTCTCCCGCAGCGCGACATTGCCGTACGGCGAGAAACGAACGGGCCTGAAGGACATTGCGGCCGCTCTGGGCGCGGACTTTCTGATCGATGTTCGGCTCGAGCGCACCGCGGCGACACTCCGTGCGGAGGCGCGCCTGCTGCAGGCCGGTGTCGAACCGGAGGTGTGGAGAAACAAGTACGAAGGCACGCTGTTTGCGGTCGACCGCGCTCTTCTGAGCGGAATCGTCGCCGCCCTGCAGCAGGTAGGTGCGATTGGCACACTCACCGACGCTCAGGCGTCGCGCCTGCGCAAGCTGCCGACGTCGAGCGATCGGGCGTTCGACTACTATGCGGACGCGCGCGCGCTGCTCGACCGCTCGCACGTCCTGGGCAACACCGCCCGCGCCGTCGAGCTGCTGGAACAGGCCGTCCGCGCCGACCCGCGGTTCGCGACCGCGTTTGCCGCGCTCGGCGACGCCTACTGGCTCCTGTATCAGGAGACCAAGGATCGTGCCCTGGCCGACAAGGCGAGCGCGGCGGCGTCAACGGCGCTCGATCTCGATCCCGGCCAGGCCGGCGTTCACAATTCGATGGCGACGCGTTACTACGCCACCGGCCAACCGCGGGATGCCGTGCTGGAGCTCGGCCGCGCGCTCGACCTCCAGCCGGACAACGACGAAACGCACCGCCTGCTCGGCCGCATTCTCGCGGAGCTTGGTCAGCTCGACGAGGGTCTGGCGGAGCTCCGCCGCGCGATCGAGCTGCGTCCGAACTTTTGGAGCCATCACTTCTCGCTGGGATACGTGCTGTACAACGCGGGGCGTTATCGCGAGGCGCTCGAGGCGTATCGCCGCGTCACCGAGCTCCAGCCGACGTTTGCCGGCGGCTTTCAGATGCTCGGAACGACGTACCACCGACTCGGCGACACCGGGCGAGCCATCGGCCATTACGAGCATGCGGTGCGGCTGGGACCGAACGCGGCGGCGTATTCGAACCTTGGCTACTTCTATTACATGGCCGGTCGCTTCAGCGATGCGCTCGACGCCTACAAGGAAGCGCTCACGCGAAACCCCACGGCGACGACGCACATGAACATCGGGGATGTGTACCGGCGGCTGGGCCGCGCGACCGATGCCGCTGCCGCGTACCGGCAGGCGGCCACGACGGCCGACACCGTCCTGACCGTCAACCCACGCGACGCGCGCACGATCGCGCTCCTCGCCTTGTGCGAAGCACGGCTCGGCCGGACGACAGACGCCGAGCGCCACATCGCCGAGGCCGCGGTCCTGAGCCCGTCGGACAAGGAGGTGCTGCTCAAGGAGACCAAAGTGCACGTCCTGGCCGGTCAGGTGTCGGAGGCGATGATCAGTCTGCGGCGCGCGCTCGCCAGCGGCTATGATGCCGCCGAGGCCAGGGTCGACGAGGATCTTGCTCCGCTACGGCGCCTTCCGGACTTCGATCTCATCGTCGGGCCAGGGGGACACCAACTGAAGTGAGCTCGATCTGCAGGTTGCGGCTCGAGCCTCGACAATCGCTCGCGCAACTCACACTGAAGCGAGGAGGACAGATGAAACGGTCAACGGGCGTGATGATAACAATCCTGGCCATCACGGTCTTCGTCTCACCCGCGGTGCCGGCTGAAGAGCCCTCGAGCCGTACCGGAACCGCACAGGTCCAGCTGCCCGGCGGGCCAAAGCTCGGCTGCCTTGCGCTCGTGGAGATCAACGGGCCGAGCTCTATCGTGGTCCATTCCAATTCGTCCTGCCGCGCCGGCGAGAAAATGGCGTGGAGCGTGCGCAATCATGACGCCACGCCGCACACGCTGACCTTCGACTTCGTGATCGACACAAAACACCTCGATCCGCTGAAGGTGAAACCGAGCGCCACGCCGATTCCGGGCAAGGGCAGCGACCTACTGGTCGCTCAAATCAAGGACAAAGGGGATTTCGTGAGCGGCAGCCCGTGCAATGCGCCCGCGGGGAAGGTGTGCTACGGGAAGTACAAGTACAGCGTCACGCTCGAGAACAAATACAAGCTCGATCCCGAGCTGGAGATCACGCCGCCGCCCGAGTGAAAGGGGAGCCGGCACCGGAATTCCGGCAGTCGGATGCCAAGCTCCACGGAAAAAACACATCC
>JACPPN010000355.1 GCA_016190995.1 Acidobacteriota bacterium
CGTTGATCATCTCGTTCATGAAGCGCTCGGAAGAGATGTAGGTGAGCCTTAGCTTGCGGTCGTGGTGAAGCACGTACTGCCCGACGGCGTGCATCAGGTGTGTCTTGCCGAGCCCGACCCCTCCGTAGATAAATAGCGGATTGTACGACCGCGACGGTGCCTCGGCGACCGCACGGCACGCGGCGTGGGCAAACTGATTCGACGGCCCTACGATGAACGTATCGAATGTGTAGCGGGAATTGAGTCCCGCAGTGGCCATGCTGTGGGAACTTTGGATGATGTCAGGCGGGATGGAGGGGCTTGCAGGAGGCTCTGTAATTAGTCCCTCGTCGAGCGTGAACGCGACGGAGGTGCCGGGCCGATTCACCTCACCGATGGCCTCCGAAATGACCCCGGCGTAGTGCTTGTTCAGCCAGTCGCGAAAGAGGCTGCTCGGGACCCGCACTGTAATCGTTTGGCCATCATCCCCGACGAGGCTTGTCGGTTTGAACCATGTCTGGAAACTGTGACGGTTCACCTTGTTCTCGATGCGGTCGAGAACCTGGTTCCAAATGTTGAATACGGTCATGGGCGTTGCCAACTACGCTGCTCAAAGAGCGAAAGCACGGCGAAAAGCGACAAATACGCGAAATTCAACGACCCCAGTGAACCGGACAACCCCGAGCCTGCGAACGAGGAAAAAGGCCGCGATTTTCGCTGCCAGGCTGCTGGTTTTCGGGCCTGCAGACCACTCCGCTTCGAGGAGGCGGCCAAAAACCTTGAAATTTCCACAATTTTTTCCACAGTTGTGGAAAACTTGGGGGGAGGCCCTACGGGTTTCTGCGCAAGGAAAGGGACTGTAGCACACTGGTTCGGTGCCCGCAATCGGCATGGCGAATCGCCCGGCTAGCGGTCAACCGGGCGCTGCCGGATTGCCGGAATTGACACAAAAAACCTGCGTGTCTACTATTGGAGTTTCGCTCTCTTCCAAGACTTCTTGTCCAGGAATCGAACATGAAGCGCACGTTTCAGCCCAACCGACGCCGCCGGAAGCGGACCCACGGGTTCCTCGTTCGCATGAGCACCAAGAACGGGCGGCACGTTTTGAAGCGGCGCCGGGCTAAAGGCCGCAAACGTCTCGCGGTCAGGTAACGAAGCTTCGCCTCAAACCGCCGAGCGAAGGGCCCCGGAGGCGGAGGGACGAAGCTTCGTTACTAGGCGGCCGCTCACGCGGCCGCGGCTAAGCCGTGGTTGCACGGCGGGATTCGACAGATTCGTACACATTCAGGCCGTGCAAGCACGGCTAGTGTAGTCGGCCCGAGCCGCTTTGGGCTCGTTTCCTTTCACGTTCCGGGCGCGGATGCCTGAAAGCTTCCGACCTTCGCAGCGTGTGACGCGGCGCTCGGAATTCCAGCGTATTCAGCAACGAGGCACTCGCCTCCGCGGGCGGTTCATGACGCTCATGGTTCTACCGAACGGCCGCGACGTGGCAAGGCTCGGCATCATCGCGACCAGGAAACTGGGCGGCGCTGTTGATCGCAATCGGGCGAAACGGCTCATTCGCGAAGTGTTCCGAAAAGCCGGGACCCCGAAGGGGTTCGACGTCGTCGTCCTCGCGCGACAGGAGCTGCTCGAGGCATCGTTGAGCAGCCTCGAAACCGATTATGCCGCTGCGCTCGGTCGATATCGGCCGGACCGGCCCGCCTGACGCCCAATCTATGCGCATTCTTTCCGCGGCCGTCCTGTTTCTCCTCCGGGCCTACCAGGCGTTGCTGTCGCCCGTGTCTGGCGGGGCGTGTCGCTATGTGCCAAGCTGTTCGGCCTATGCGGTTGAAGCCGTTCGGCGACACGGGCCTTTTCGCGGGGGTTGGCTGGTTGTCCGGCGTCTTGGCCGGTGTCACCCGCTTGGCGGCTATGGCTTCGACCCGGTACCGGGGGCCGAACCGGCCGTAAACCGCAGGAAATAGATGGAGAAAAGGGTTCTTTTTGCCGCGTTTCTCTCGTTCCTGGTCTTGTTCATTTACCAGGCGCTTTTCGTCAAACCTGTGCCCCCAAAACCGGCGCCCGGGCGTCAGCCCGCCACCTCGTCCCAGGGAGTGTCCCGGTCTGGCCCGCCGACAACCGCGGAGGCCCCCCTACCTGAGCCGTCGCAAGTTGGATCCGCCACGCAGTCTGCGGTGACGGCGGACGTCGAAGCACGCGACATCGTCGTTGAATCCGGCGTCGTCACGGCCGTATTCTCGAACCGTGGCGCGGTTCTCAAGAGCTGGCAACTGAAAGCCTATCGAGGGCCGGATGGTCGCGTCGTGGATCTCGTACCTCCCGCTGGGGCCGCGAGCGCTCCACGGCCGTTCGATCTCGACGTTGCCGGTGAGATCGGTACGCGCCTCCGTGACGCGCTCTTCAAACCTTCCGCGAGCAGCATCAAACTCACCGATGCTGCCGCGACCTTGACGTTCGACTACCTGGACGCGTCAGGATTGAGCGCTCTCAAGACATTTGTCTTTCCTGGTGCGGCGCATCCCTACGAGATGCGGTTCTCCGCCAGCGTGACGAGCGGAGGCCAGAGCATCAATCCGCTCGTCCACCTTGGCGCGGGTCTCGGCGACATCACCACGGGTGAGACGAGTCAGTACATCCAGAAGCCCGAAGCCATTTACTTCCGCGATGGAAAGGTGACCCGCCTGGCTGCGGGTTCGCTTGTGACGCGGCCGGCTCATGAAGGGCGGTTCGGATTCGCGGGTGTTGACGATCACTACTTCGTATCCGTTGCGGTGGGCCCGCCGCAGCCGATGCGCATCGAGTACCGTTCGGTGCCGCTTGCTGCGGCGCCGGGAGGCAAGGCGTCGGCCGAGCTCGTGGCCTACGGGGTGAAGCTTTCCGGTGGGGCCACGGACCTGCGGTTCTTCATCGGGCCGAAGGACTTCGATGTCCTCGGCGCGACCGATCGCGACCTCGTCCGGACCATCAACTTCGGAATCTTCGCGTGGCTCGTCGTTCCCCTGCTGCGGTCGCTCAAGTGGATCGACGGCTACGTCGGCAATTACGGATGGTCGATCATCATCCTCACGATATTGATCAACGCCGTGATGTTCCCGCTGCGGCACAAGTCGGTCGTCTCCATGCGCAAGATGCAGGAGATCCAGCCCGAGGTGAAAGCCATTCAGGATCGCTACGCGAAACTGAAGGTGACGGATCCCGCGCGGCAGAAGATGAACACGGAATTGATGGGTCTGTACCGGCAGCGTGGTGTGAATCCCGCGAGCGGCTGCATTCCGATGGTGTTGACGATGCCGGTGCTGTTTGCCTTCTACTCGCTCCTGTCGCAGGCTATTGAGATCCGCGGGGCTCCGTTCGTGCTCTGGATCCGCGATCTCTCCGCGCCCGATCCGTGGTACGTGACGCCCCTTCTCATGGGCGGGACCATGGTGTGGCAGCAGAAGATGACGCCGACGACCGCGGATCCGTTGCAACAGCGAATGATGATGATGATGCCAATCGTCTTCACATTCATGTTCCTGTGGGCGCCGAGCGGCCTGGTCCTCTACTGGCTCGTCAGCAATCTATGGGGGATCGGACAGCAGCAGATCACAAACCGCATCATCGGGCCCCCAACCGTGAAAATCGTGCGGCCGCCGGCAGAGCGCCGCATGAAGAAAGTCGGCGCCGGCAAGACTCAGCAGGCGGACGGTCAGGCGGGCGCGTAGCATAAGTGCGCTGTTATGGCAGACCTAGAGGAGACAGTCGTTCGCTTCGTCGAAGACGTGTGTCAGGCGATGGGCATGTCGCTCACGGGCCACCTCGAACATTCGGGAGACGGCCTGCGGGTGAACCTCGACGGTGAGGGCGGCGATGTGCTGCTCCGGCGCAAGGGCGAAGCCCTCGACGCCCTGCAGCACGTCACGAATACGCTCTTCCGCAAGCAGCTCGGCTCCGAGCATCACATCGTGATCGATTGCATGAACTTCCGGCGCGCAAAGGATGCGGAGCTGCGCCAGATGGCCAAGTTTCTCGTCGAGAAGGCTCGGGAAACAGGGGTGCAGCAGGAGATCGGCCCGCTCAATCCGTACGCGCGCCGAATCGTCCATCTTGCGGTTGCGGAGGACCCCGCCGCTACGTCGGAAAGCATCGGGGACGCGTTTCTCAAGACCGTCATCATCTCCATTCGCAAGGCCTGACGAGGTCGCCCGTCGACAAGCGCAGTTCGCCTGGCCTTCCGGCCGCGTCACGCGCTGGACGGCAACGACCTGACTGCAAGGCAGCGTGTTTTCACGGGACGACACGATCGTGGCAATCGCGACGCCACCCGGCCGTGGCGGAATTGGTGTCGTGCGCCTGAGCGGCGGCGAGGCGCGCCGGATTGCCGAACAGCTGACCGGCAGGGCACAGGCGCTCGTGCCGCGTCACGCGACCTTGACACGCATCCTCGATCGTGAGGCGTCGCCGATCGCATCTCCAGTGGAGCAATCCGGAGGAGCGACCGCGGTCGATCTGGTTATTGCGACGTTCTTTCCCGCGCCCCATTCCTACACCGGCGAGGACGTCGTCGAGTTGAGCGCGCATGGCAGTCCGATCGTGCTGCAGGCCATCGTTCGGTGCGCGGTCGCGGCAGGCGCCAGGCTGGCCGAGCCGGGAGAGTTCACGCTGCGAGCGTTTCTCCACGAGCGGATCGATCTCGTTCAGGCGGAAGCCGTGGCGGATTTGATCGACGCCGTGACGCCGCTGCAGGCGCGGGTGGCATTCGATCAACTGGAAGGCACCTTGACATGGAGAATCGCGGCGATTGATCGACGGGTGTTCGATCTGGTCGCCGAGCTCGAAGCGTCGATCGACTTTCCGGAAGAGGGCTACCACTTCATCGACCCGGGCCACGTCGAGCGCGCCATCCGTGAGGCTCGATCCGAGATCACCATGTTGCTGAGCGGCGCGGGCGGCGGGCGCCTGATTCGCGAGGGACGACAGGTGGCGATCGTGGGCAAACCGAACGTCGGCAAGTCCACGCTCTTCAACGCCCTTCTCGGGGCCGATCGCGCAATCGTGACGGCCGTCCCGGGCACGACGCGCGATCTGGTGACCGACACGGCGGATCTCGACGGTATTCCCGTCACCTTGATCGACACGGCGGGAATTCGTGAGACAGTGGACGAAGTCGAGCACGAAGGGGTGGCCCGGGCGCGCCGCGCCTTCGAGGTCGCGGATCTGGTCGTGGTTGTCCTCGACGCATCACGGGCGCTCGATGATGAAGATCGGGCCCTGCTCGGGGCGACAGCGGCAGTCCGTCGGGCTATCGTGGCGAACAAGATAGATCTGGGTCGAGTATGGCATTTGACCGAAACAGACTGCGTAACCGCGCTGACCAAGGGGATTGGTTTGGCAGACGTGCGGACCGTACTCCGGGACCGGCTAGCCTCGGGCGAGGTGTTGCGGGACGCTCCGGCAATCACAAACGCGCGCCATATCGAGCTCCTGCGCGGCGCGGATGAGTCCCTCGCACGTGCCGAGAGCGCTGCCCGGGAAGCGGCGCCAGAAGAATTCGTACTCGCGGATCTGCAAGGGGCCCGGGAGGCGCTCGAGGAAATCACCGGGCAGCGCACTTCGGAGGATCTGCTCGCGAGCATCTTCGATCGCTTCTGCATCGGCAAGTAGGTCGACCTCGGGACTGCAGCGGATTATCAGGTGAAGAGATACTTCGACGTCATCGTGGTGGGCGCTGGCCACGCGGGATGTGAGGCAGCCTACGCTGCGGCTCGTATGGGCCGTCACGTCGGGCTGTGTACGCTTTCGGAGGGCACGGTGGCTCATATGCCGTGCAATCCGGCGATCGGCGGCACCGCCAAGGGGCATCTCGTTCGCGAGATCGATGCGCTCGGCGGTCTGATGGGGCTCGCCATCGACTCGACGGGCATTCAGTTCAAGCTGCTCAACCGAAGTCGCGGTCCGGCGGTCTGGTCGCCGCGCGCCCAGGCTGACAAGCAGCTTTACTCATCCTGGGTGCGAGAGGCGCTGGCTCGCGAAAAGAACATCGAGTGGATCCAGGGGATGGCCGATGCCATCCTCGCGCGGGAAGGCCGGGTGGCAGGCATTGGGCTGGAGTCTGGCGAGGAGTGCGCCTGCGAGACGCTCATCGTGACGACCGGCACGTTTCTCAACGGCCTGATTCACATCGGACCCGAGAAGCACACGGCCGGCCGATTCGGGGAGCGCGCCTCGTGCGGCCTTCCGACGTCGCTGAAATCCTTCGGCTTCTCGTGGGGCCGGCTGAAGACCGGAACTCCGCCGCGTCTGGACAAACACAGCATCGACTTCAGTGCTTTTCCGCCGGCGCATGGCGACGATCCTCCTGTGCCCTTTTCCTTTCTCACGGGCCGCATCACGCGGCCGCAGATCGTCTGTCATCTGGTGCACACCAACAGCCGCGTGCATCAACTGGTTCGCGACAACATCGGGGCTTCCCCGCTCTTCAACGGCGAGATTCGTGGCATCGGGCCCCGGTACTGCCCGTCGCTCGAAGACAAGGTGATGCGCTTTCCGGATCGCGAGCGCCATCAGATTTTTCTGGAGCCGGAGGGTCTCGAGGTCAACGAGATCTACGTGAACGGGTTCTCGATGAGCCTGCCGCGCGCAGTTCAGGAAGCGTTGGTGCACGCGCTGCCGGGTCTGGAGAATACCGTGATGCTGCGGCCCGGATATGCCGTCGAGTACGACTTCATTCAGCCGACGGAGCTCTCCGCGACGCTCGAAACCAAGCGGATCCCCGGCCTGTTCCTCGCGGGACAGATCAACGGCACGTCCGGGTATGAGGAAGCGGCCGCGCAGGGGCTCATGGCGGGAATCAACGCGGCGCTAGCGGTTTCCGGGTCGCGGCCGTTCATCCTGGAGCGCGACGAGGCGTACATCGGCGTCCTGATCGACGATTTGACGACCAAGGGGTGCCTCGAACCGTACCGCATGTTTACGTCCCGGGCCGAGCATCGTCTACTGCTCCGAATCGACAACGCCGACCTGCGGCTGACGCCAAGGGGGCGGGACGTCGGGTTGGTTGATGATGTGAGGTGGGAGCGGTTCGAGGAACGCCGCCGCCGTTTTGTCCGGAATCTGGAAACGCTCGGTCGCACCGTGGTGCGCCTGGAGACGGGCGACCCTATTCCGGCGACCGCGGCTTTGCGTCAGCCGACCACGAGTCTGGACGATCTCGTGGTTTCGGGGGCCGTTCACCTTGCTCTTGACTCAGTCAATGGCGCGCTCGACATCACGAGCGCAGAGACGGAAATCAAATACGAGGGCTATCTCAAGCGGCAACGAGCAGACGTCCTGCGCGGCCGGCGCGACGAAGTTCGGCCCATCCCGCCCGACTTCGAGTATTCCCGCGTACCGGGGCTTTCGCGTGAGATCGTTGACCGACTGACGCGGATCAGGCCGCGAACGCTGGGCCAGGCGCTGCGTGTGCCCGGCGCTACGCCGGCGGCGATCGCGGTGATTTCGGTATACATCACGCGATTCGAGCGCCATCTGCGGGCCTCTTTCGCTCGATCCCAGGTGGGAGCACCGGTCGTCGAGGCTCACACCGTTCCGGAGGTTGGCGTTCGGTGAGTGCGCGAGAATTCTCCGAGCGTTTCCAGCGCCGTGCCCGCAGGCTTGGCTTGGCCGTTCCGCCGGACGTGAAGCAGCGTCTAGCCCGATACTTCGACCTACTCAGCCGCTGGAACCAGAAGATCAACCTCACCAGTCTCGAGAATCCTGATGAAGCCATCGACCGGCTGCTCTTGGAACCGCTCCTCGCAGCCAGATATCTGCAGGAAACCGAGCAGTCGGTTCTCGACATAGGCTCGGGTGGCGGCTCCCCCGCGATTCCCCTGAAAATCGTGTCACCATCGATTTCGCTCTGGATGGTGGAATCGAAGACCAGAAAGTCCGCCTTTCTCCGCGAGGCGGTGCGGCAGCTCGGCCTCGGGGATGTACGTATCGAAACGGCGCGGTTCGAGGAACTCCTCACGCGCCCCGAGCTTCACGAGGCCATGAACATCGTGACAATTCGTGCGGTGCGGGTGGAAACGCGGGCATTGATGAGCCTGCAGGCTTACCTCCGGCCGGCCGGACGAATCTTCTGGTTTCGAGGTCCAGCGGGGCCTGACGTTCCGACCACCCTAATGCCGCCCCTGACGTGGGAGTCGACGCAGCCGCTGGTTGACTCGTTACGCAGTCGACTCGTGATCCTGCGAAAGGCTC
>JACPPN010000356.1 GCA_016190995.1 Acidobacteriota bacterium
CGACCGCCAGCCGCCGGAAGCTATCGGGGAGCGTGAGTCTCGAGCAGGGCACCTTCTATTCGGGACATCGCCGCGAGCTGTCCGCCACCATGAACGCGCGGCCGCGTCCGGGCGTTCTGGTCACCTTCACGGGCGAGCGCAATTGGGTCGATCTGGCCGAAGGCCAGTTCGCCACGACAATCTTGCGAGCCCTCCTGAACACGCAGTTCAACCCGTTCGTTTCGGTCGCCAACAACATTCAATATGACTCGCTCAGCCGCATCGTGGGCTGGCAGTTTCGTTTTCGCTGGATTCTCACGCCCGGCAACGACATCTATGTGGTCAGCCTGAGCAACTGGCTGGACGATGGCGACCGCCTGCGGATGTTGGATCGTCGCGCCGCGACGAAGATCGTGTACACGCGACGGTTTTGAGTTTGGGCGAGGGGCAATCGTCGCCGTCTCACCGACCCGCAAGCCGTGCCGGCCCGCGGACGCCGGGCCTGCTTGCGCCTCACGCGGCGGTGCGTCCCCTGAGGAGGCACACATGAGGAGGCACGAATCGTTCGGCCGGCACGTGCTGCGGGTGGGCGCCGGGTTCGTCGGCCATGCCGCTGCCGTTGTGGTCGGCTTCATCCTGATGGTCGTGGGCCTCGCCCTGGGCGTCACGATGATCATGTTGCCCGTAGGCATTGTCGTGGGTCTGATCGGGGTCCTGTTGTTCGTGGGCGGCCTCTTCATGCGAGCAACCCCCAGGACGTAGTGTTGACCCGTCGTGAGGCGGTGGTCACGCCCGGCGGATCACCTTCGCTGCGCCCCAGCCCGTCACTATCACGATGGAGATGAGCCAGCCGTACCGGTGGCCATAGGTGGCCACCGGACAGTGACTGGTCGTTCAAGCCCCACCGACGAAAACTTGCTTCACGTGTAAGGACATTGGCTTTAGAAGACGTTCAGAAGATGTCTAGATGTCTAGATGTCTTCGGTGTGATGCCGGACGTCACGCCCGGAGACGATGAAGATGACGTCCTCCGCGATGTTCGTCGCGTGATCGCCTATCCGCTCGGTGTGCCGTGAGATGAGGATCAGATCGAGCGCCGGCTCGATCGTCTTGACGTCCTGCAGCATGTAGGTGAGCAGTTCTCGGAACACTTGCGTCTTCAGCCCGTCCAGCTCATCGTCGCGCTCCAGCACCGACTGGGCGAGCGCCGTATCGCCCCGCACGAAGGCGTCGAGCGCGTCACGCAGCATGCCGTCCGCGAGAGCGGCCATCCGCGGAATGTCGATGAGCGGCTTGACCGGCGGGTGCAGCAGGTATCGTTCGCCCGCTTCGCTGATGTTGACGGCGAGGTCCCCGACACGCTCCAGATCGGTCGCGATCTTCGCGGCGGCGACGACCGTCCGCAGATCGCTGGCCATCGGCTGATACAACGCGAGCAGCGTGAAGCAGCGATTGTCGATCTCGATATGGAGCGCGTTGAGGGGAGCATCCCCATGGATGACTTGCTGCGCCACGGCCGGCTCGCGATCCACGAGGGCCCGGATCGCCATCCGGACCCGCTCCTCGGCGAGGCCGCCCATGACGAGCAGCCTGTCCTTCAGGCGGTGCAGCTCGTCCTCGAAATGACGGGCAAGTGGTTCGACGGGTTCCATCGGCGACAGGTCCGTTAGCCGAAGCGACCGGTCACATAATCTTCCGTGAGCTTCTCGCGCGGCGCGGTGAAGAGACGCTCGGTCGGCGCGTACTCCGCGAGCCGGCCGAGCCAGAAGAACGCTGTGTGGTCCGACACACGCGCGGCCTGCTGCAAGTTGTGGGTCACGATGACGATCGTGTAGTCACGCTTGAGTGTGTAGATCAACTCCTCGATCCGTTGCGTCGCAATCGGATCGAGCGCTGAAGCGGGTTCGTCCATCAGCAGCACCTCCGGCCGCACCGCCAGCGCGCGCGCGATGCACAGCCGCTGCTGCTGCCCGCCAGACAGCATCAGGGCGGACTCGCGCAGCCGGTCCTTCACCTCCTCCCACAGCGCCGCGGCGCGCAGACTTTCCTCGACGCGTGCCGCGAGCTCTCGGCGGCTGCCTGCCAGACCATTGATTCGGATGCCGTACGCCACGTTGTCGAAAACCGATTTGAGAAACGGATTGGATTTCTGAAAGACCATGCCGACGCGCCGGCGCAGCTCCACGACGTCCTGCCGCGAATCGTAGATGTCGTCGCCGTCGATGAGCACGTGGCCCTCGGCGCGGCTCCCTGGAATGATCTCATTCATCCGGTTGAGCGATCGGAGAAACGTACTCTTGCCGCAACCGGACGGGCCGATCAACGCCGTGACGAGGTTCGCGCGAATTTGCAGGGTGATGGCATCCAGCGCCTGCTTGGCACCGTAGAAAAAGCTCAACCGATCGATATCAATCTTGACCGGACGATCGTCCGGCCTCGGACCGCGCGCTCGGTCGGGTCTGACGTTCACGGATGGAAAGACCATACTCGGGCCGGCCATGATTGAGGAGCGTACTGGCGAGAGGTTTCGCCTCGGTCACCAGCGCGTTAATTCTGTACTGCGGCACTGTTTCGGGGATCCGGCACAGCCGTCGTTTGCGAATCTACAGCCCTCAAGGAGATGGTGAAGACCGCGCCGCCGCCGGCGTGGTTCTGCGCCCAGATTCTACCGCCGAGCCGGTCCACCAAATGCTTGACAATGAAGAGCCCGAGCCCCGTCCCGCCAGTTTCGCGCGAGCGCGCTCGGTCGACACGGTAGAAGCGTTCGAAGATGCGCGTCAGGTGCGGCTCGGGAATGCCGGCCCCCTCGTCCGTGACGGTCAGCAGCATGCGCTCGCCGCGCGCCCGCGCGTGGAGGTAGATCGTGCTTCCGTCGGGCGAGTAGCCGGACGCGTTCTCCAGCAGGTTGCGCAGGGCGTCCTGCAGCTTTGCGACGTCGGTGTCGATTCGCTCGGCGGCCGGATCGATGTGACTCTGCAGGCGCTGCTGTTTGCGATCCAGCAGCGGCCGCACGTCGGCGGCCAGCGCATCAAAGAGCGGCTGCACCTCGACCGTCGCGATTTCGACCGACTCCTGCCCCGCTTCCAGGCGGGCCAGGCGGAGCAGGTCGTTGACCAGGCGTTCCATCCGCGTGGCGTGTCGCGCGATGATGGCGAGGAACTTCTCTCGATCGCGAGGCGTGCCGGCTTCGTCCCGCGCGGCTTCGATATACCCGCGGATCGCGGTCAGGGGCGTTCGCAGCTCGTGCGACACGTTGGCGACGAAGTCGCGACGCATCCGGTCGGCGCGCCGGATGTCGGTCACATCGTGGAGTGCCAGCACGGCACCGCCGCCGGCGGCGGCAGCCACCGGAGCCGCGCGAGCAATCAGGCTGCGCACCGACGCGCCGGCGAGCGACAGCTCGACACCGCGCGGTTCGCGCCCCTGAAAGGCCTCCGCGATCTCCGCGACGACCGACGGATGCCGCAGCGCCTCGAAACAGGAGCGCCCGACGATGGATGGCTCGAGCGCCAGCATCCGGCTTGCCGCCTCATTGACGATGACCACGCGGCCGCGTGCGTCGACGACGAGCACGCCCTCGGTCATCGCCGTCAAGGTTGCCTGCATGTGCGCCTGCGCGCGCGTCAGCTCCGCCACGCGCCGTCCGATCTGCTGCACGGAATCGTCCAGCGCGTGCGCAACGGTGCCGAGCTCGTCGTCCCCGTAGTCGTACGCCGTGCGCCGCAGATCGCCGGCGTTGTAGCGACGCGCAACGGCAGCGATGGCTTCGACCCGTCGTCCCAATGTCGTCGCGAACGCCCACGCGAACCCGAACGCCGCAACGAGCGCGACGGAAAACGCCACGAGCACGTTGGAGACGACCGCGCGCAGCTGCGGCTCGATCTGCACCAGCGGCATGGCGAGCCGCACGATCGCGACTGAAGGATGGCGCGTCGGGACCGCGACGTACAGCATGTCGATCCCGAGCGTCGCGCTGTAACGCCGCACGATGCCAGGCTTCGCCGGGCGCGCTGCGATCACCTCCGGCCGGCGCCCGTGATTCTCCATCGCCGCCAGCGCTGCGCCGTCCTCGCCGGAATCGCCCACGACGCGGCCGTCACGGGCGATAAACGTGATTCGGAGACCAAGATCTCGACCAAGGCGATCTGCCTCTTCGTCCAGGTCGGCATCGGATGCCGCAACGATCCGCCCGGCGAGGAGCTCCGCCACAAGCCTGACTTCCACGACGAGGCTCTCCTCGATGGCCGCGTACGTGCGCCGGCGAAGCTCGATGGAAATCAGCACCGCCGCGACGAGCAGGGCAATCGCCGCCACGCCGGCGAGTCCCAGGAAGAGCTTCGTTCGAAAGCCGGCACGCACGAGCTGTTCGGATCAGCCGATCGGCGCCGCGACATCGGCCGTGTCGCCGCGATGTCCGCCTGGCGGCGCATCGGCGAGCTTGTAACCAAACTGCTTGATCGTCACGATGGCCTGCGCGAGCACGGGGAGCTTTTCGCGCAAGCGGCGGACGTGGACGTCGACCGTTCTTGTGCCGCCGGCGTAGCGGTAGCCCCAGACGTCGGCGAGCAGCAGGTCGCGTGGCAGCACGCGCCCCTTGTGCTCGATGAAGTATTGAAGGAGCAGAAACTCCTTGGCCGTCAACTGCACCTCGCGCCCACCATCCAGAACCGCGTGGCGCACGAGGTCCATCTCGACGGATCCATAGCGGATCGGAGCACAGTTTGCGGCGGCGCCAACGCTGCGCCGCAGCAGGGCCCGCACGCGTGCCACCAGCTCTTTCGGGCTGAAGGGTTTCGTCACGTAGTCGTCGGCGCCCAGCTCCAGGCCGAGCACGCGATCCGCTTCCTCTGCCCTGGCGGTCAGGATCAGGATCGGCAGCCGCGCGGTGACCGGGTCGGCGCGCAACGCCCGACACAGCTCCAGCCCGTCCATCTCCGGCAACATCAAGTCGAGCACGAGCAGGTCGGGTGGATTCGACGTCAGGGAACCGAGTGCTTCGCGGCCCGAACCCATCACCTCGGTCCGATACCTGGCCCTCGAGAGATAGAGAGACACCAATCCGGCAATGTTCGCATCATCTTCGACGACGCTCACGCGCATCATGTGCTGTTCCTCGAACAGTATAGCTGCCGGCTGCGGGCAGGTCGCCGGGGCCGGCACAGCGTCAGCGGAGTTTACGTCCATTTAACACGCCGGAGATGGCGCCGTAATCTGCCGGCGGTACTTTGCGACTGATTGCTCAGGTCACGTCTGTCGAGCCCGGACATAAGGATGCATATGCCCCGTTGCTGCCGTGGTGGATTGGTAGGCCTGGCCCTGGTTCTTTGGACGCGCGCGGCGGCCGCGCAGAGCCAGCCCGGCAGCGCCGCAGGCCAACCTCCGCCGGGCGAACCTGCCTATCCCGTCATCACGCTGGGCACGCTGACCTATCTGCAATACGACGCCGAGGTCAAGAACCGCGGTGGGTTCAATGCGTTCGACGTCACGCGTGCGTACATCAACATCAATGCGGATCTTTGGCGAAACGTCAAGTTTCGCCTGACGCCGGACCTGCGTCGGACGAGCGATGGAAGCCTGAATGGAAGCCTCGTCTTCCGGCTCAAGTATGGATTCATCGAGTTCGACGAGCTAACGCCGCGATCGTGGCTACGGATCGGCCTCCATCAGACGCCGTGGCTCGATTTCGAAGAGAGCATCAATCGTTATCGTGTGCAGGGGACCATGTTCGCCGAGCGCGAGGCGATCATCCCAGGCTCGGGCGATTTCGGAATCGGTTACCTCGCGCGCTTCCCGAGTGACTGGGGCGAGCTGAACGTCGGCGTGTATAACGGCGAAGGCTTCACGAGAAGCGAGGCGAACACGTTCAAGAGCGTGCAGGGCCGCATCACGGTACGGCCGTTTCCCAAGGCGTCCCTGGCGAAAGGGTTCCGATTGTCCGGTTTCTTCAACATGGGCTGGTACGACAAGGGCCTGCCCCGGCACCACGCCATCCTGATGGGCAGCTTCGAGGCGCCTCACGTCGTGGCGACGGTTCAGTGGCTGACGGCGACCGAGCGGCCCGCAGCGTCCGTGGTGCGTGACTTCGCGCGACATGGCTTCTCCGCGTTCGTGGAAGGGCGCCAGGGCATGGAAGGCTGGGCAGGCTTCCTGCGCTTCGATCACTTGGATCCCGACGAAGCCGTCCCGAGCGATCGAACGCGCCGCACCATTGCCGGCGTCGCGTACTGGCTCAAGTGGGGCAAGGTTCGCGTCGGATTCGTCGTCGACGATGAAGATGTGCGGTACGGCGCCGCGCGACGACGCCCGGATGAAAACCGATTCCTTGCCCAGACCCACATTCAGTTCTGATGCGAGTCAACTCGCCGTGCTCGCACGGCTGAAACGGGTACGAATCGGTGGAGTTCCCGTGCAAGCCCGGCTTAACGTAGAGGAGTTCATGCGTCGCCTAATCTTGGCAGTTCTGATGTCGGTCGCGGCCATTGGGGCTACGGCATGCGGCGGGGGCGGACCCGAACAGACGCGGCCGATGTCCAGGCAGCCGCTCACCATCAACGGCGCCGGCGCGACGTTTCCGTACCCCATCTATTCGAAGTGGTTCGACGAGTACCACAAGCGTCATCCCGACGTGCAGATCAACTACCAGTCGATTGGATCGGGCGGAGGGATCCGGCAGCTGCTCGCGGGCACCATCGATTTCGGCGCCACTGACAGCCCCATGACCGATGAGCAGCTCGCCAAGGCCACCAGCCAGGTGCTGCACTTCCCCACCGTGCTCGGCGCGATCGTGCCCAGTTACAACCTGCCGGACGTCACCCAGCCCTTGAATTTCACGGGGGCGGCGCTCGCAGGCGTGTTCCTCGGCACGGTCAAGAAGTGGAGCGACCGGACGATCGCGACTGCCAACCCGGGTGTGAACCTGCCATCGTCGGACATCGTGGTGGTGCATCGATCCGACGGGAGCGGAACGACATTCGTCTGGACCGATTTCTTGTCGAAGGTGAGCGGCGAATGGAAGTCGCGGGCCGGTGCCGGCACGGCGGTGAGCTGGCCGGTCGGCCTCGGCGGAAAAGGGAATGAAGGCGTTGCGGGGTTGATCAAACAGACGCCGAATTCCGTCGGCTACGTGGAGCTCGTGTACGCCGTGCAGAACAACCTGCCTTACGGGTTGGTGCAGAATCCGACCGGAGAATTCGTGAAGGCCGACGCGAACACCGTCACGGCGGCCGCCGCGTCGGTGGCCGCATCGATTCCCGATGACTACCGGGTCTCGATTACGAACGCATCGGGCAAAGGCGCCTATCCGGTGGCGAGCTTCACGTGGCTCCTCATCCCCGTGAAGATGGGCGACCGGACAAAGGCTGAGACCATGCGAGATTTTCTCAGCTGGATGCTGACGGACGGCCAGAAGATGGCTGCCGATCTTACATACGCCCCCCTGCCCCCGGACCTGGTGGCGCGTGAGCGCGAGACCATCGCACGAATCGAGACGGGCACGTAACGAAGCGTCGCCGCCACCGCTTCGTTCTTGCTCGCCGGTTCGAGCGCGGAGCTTCGTGACATGGATGCGGCCGTTCCGATCCTAAGACGGCGCCGGGCGCTTCAGGCGCGCGTCGGTGACCTCCTGGGTCATTGGGTCACCGCGATGTGCGCGGCGGTTGTCGTGGCCATTACGGTGCTCATCGCGTACGAGCTCTGGTCGAGCTCGGCGATGGCCCGTCGTCTCTTCGGGTTCGCGTTCCTGTTCGAGCAGCACTGGGATCCCGTCGCTGGTCGATTCGGGGCAGCGCCGTTCGTCTACGGCACGCTCGTCACCTCGGCGCTGGCGTTGCTCTTCGCCGTACCGCTCGGCCTGGGCGCCGCGATCTTTCTGGCGGAGCTCGCGCCGCCGCGCCTCTCCCGCTCGCTCGGGCTCGGAGTCGAGTTGCTGGCCGGCGTGCCGAGCGTCATCTATGGGCTCGTCGGGCTCGCGGTGCTCGTCCCGATCATGCGCGAGTGGGTGGAGCCTGGACTCCAGGCGATCGCAGGCTTCCTGCCCTTGTTCAGCGGCCCCATCTATGGCGTTGGCTATCTGACGGCCGGCCTCGTGCTGGCGGCGATGGTGCTGCCCTTTATCGTCTCAGTGGGGCGCGAAGTTCTCCTGGCCGTTCCGCGCGATCAACGAGAAGCGGCCTTGGCGTTGGGCGCGACCAGATGGGAAACCATCGCGCATGTCGTGGTCCCGTACGCGCGAGTGGGCTTGCTTGGCGGAATCATGCTCGCCCTGGGACGCGCGCTCGGCGAGACGATGGCGGTCACGATGGTGATCGGAAGTCGGCCGGAGATCGCGCTATCGCTCTTCGCACCCGGGCACTCGATGGCGGCGGTGATTGCGAACGAATTCACCGAAGCCGCCGACGAGCTCTACCTGCAGGCACTCGTCGAGATTGGTCTCGTGCTGTTTGGCGTCACGATGGCCGTCAACGGCCTCGCACGTCTGATGATCGCCAGAATCCGGCGCGCGGGAGGCGGCCGATGACGCGCAACAGAAGGCGCCGCGTTACGAACACGGTGATGCTCGGCCTCACCGCATGCGCCGCCCTGGCGGCGACGTCGATCCTGTTTCTGATACTCGCCTACCTGATCGTAAAGGGCGGCGCGTCCATCAACGTCGCGTTCTTCACGCAACTGCCAAGGCCGGTTGGCGAGGTCGGCGGCGGCATGGGCAATGCCATCGTGGGAAGCGCGAAACTCATCGCGATAGCCGCCTGCCTGGGGCTGCCCCTCGGATTCGCCACGGCTGTGTATCTGTCCGAGTTCGCGCCGCCACGCGTCGCGAGCGCCATTCGTTACGTCCTGGATCTGCTGAACGGCGTTCCATCGATTGTGATTGGCATCTTCGTCTACGCGCTGCTCGTCATCCCGATGCGTCATTTCTCGACCGTTGCAGGGGGCGTTGCGCTCGGCCTGATCATCATTCCGGTCGTCGGCCGCAGCGCGGAAGAATTCCTGCGCACGATCCCCTCGTCATGGCGCGAGGCGTCGCTTGCGCTGGGCGCCACCCGGGCCACCACGGTTTTCCGGGTCGTCGTGCCGGCGGCCCTGCCCGCTATGGTGACGGCCGCCATGCTGGCGCTTGCCCGCGTCGCCGGCGAGACAGCCCCGCTGCTCTTTACTGCGCTGAACAACCGGTTCTGGAGCCCGGGAATCAACCAGCCAACCGCGTCGCTGCCGGTGATGATCTTTACCTACGCGATTTCCCCGTATCCGGACTGGCACCGGCAGGCCTGGGCGGCCGGTCTGGTGCTGCTCGCGCTGGTGCTGGCGGCCAATGTCGCCGCGGGACTGGTGCTCTGGAAACGGATGGGAGCGGGGTGAGCCGCGCCGGCGAACGCGATGCCGAGCGATCCTAGGGGCCGGGCTCAATCGGCGGGCCGGGCGACTGGATACGCACCCAGTGGGTGAACGAGTCGATGACGGCCCGTAGCTCCAGGGGATCGGCGGGTTTGGCGATGGTTTTCTGCGTACAATGGCTTGTTGGGCCACGCTGCCCGCTTCGTCCGACGGAACGGTCCGATGCCCTCACTGGATCCAACCTTGCGCGTCGCTCGTCGCCTCGCGGAGATCGAACGCGTCACGGTGCTCACGGGCGCCGGCGTCTCCGCAGCGAGTGGCGTACCGACCTTTCGCGGCAGGGATGGACTGTGGCGGACCTTTCGGCCCGAGGAGCTCGCGACACCACACGCCTTCGCGCGCGATCCGCGCCTGGTGTGGGAATGGTATGACTGGCGCCGGCAGCGCATCGCCGCGTGCTCGCCGAATCGCGTGCACGAGGTCCTCGCAGAGTGGAGTCGTCGATATCCCCGCTTTCGGTTGATTACGCAGAACGTCGATGGTCTTCACGAACGTGCCGGCACCCAGCACGTCCTGCGATATCACGGATCAATCTGGGACGTGCGCTGCGCCGGCGGCTGCGCGCGCGACGCCTGGCTGGACGTGCGCGTGCCACTTCCCGACCTTCCACCGCGATGTCCTCGATGCGACGGACCGTTGCGGCCTGACGTCGTCTGGTTCGGTGAACCCGTCGACCCCCGCGTCGCCGCTCTTGCGCGCGACGCCACGCTCTGCGATGTGTTTTTCACGATCGGCACGTCCGCGGTCGTATATCCCGCCGCCGGGCTCGCACACGAGGCGAGGGCTCGTGGCGCCATGACAGTTGAAATCAATCCGGAGCCGACCGAGGCCACCGCCCTGGTCGACGTGGCGCTTCAAGGCCCGGCAGAGGACGTCCTCGACGCCCTCGATCGCGCGGTCTGCAAGATCGCAGGATCTTCGAGCGCCCGCGGCGCGTCCTGAGCCGCAGCAGGACAGGTAGCGAAGCTTCGCCTCAAACCGCCAAGTGACAGGATGCTGAAAAACCCCTGATTCGCCACAGAGGACGCGGAGAGCACAGAGAAAACTCTGGTACTATCTGGACTCCGTGTGCTCTGTGCGCCCTGTGGTAAGCCTATTTCATCATCCTGCTAGACGTCAGGAGGCTACATGCAACGATATCTCGGCCCGTATGCGAATGTGCTCTACGCGCTGCTACGCATAGTTGCCGGCCTGCTCTTCGCGCAACATGGCGTCCAGAAAGTCCTGGGCGCGCTGGGGGGCCGAGCCGTCCCGCTGGTGTCACTGACAGGACTGGCCGGCCTCATCGAGCTGATCGGCGGCATGCTTATCGCGCTCGGCCTCTTCACGCCATTTGCCGCGTTCGTCGCCAGCGGCGAAATGGCCGTCGCCTACTTCAGATCGCATTTTCCGCAGGGATTCTGGCCGATACAGAACCGAGGGGAGCTCGCCGCGCTCTACTGCTTCGTGTTCCTCTATCTTGCCTCCGTGGGATCGGGCCTCTGGAGTCTTGATCGCCTGTTTTTCGGCGGCGGAAGGCCGGGGCGTGTGCGCTGATTGCAGTCGATGCGCGACGTTAATTCGGTGAGGCGATGGCGGCGGGCGCTCCAGGCGTGCGTCTGGGGCTCGGGCCGCCGCGCAGCGTCAGCAGGTGGTCGCGAACCGCCCGAATCTGCATCTCGGCGCTGCTGTTGAACTGCGCGTAGTAGGACTTCGGATAGTCAGGCCAGAACGCCGGCATCCTCGTGCCAGGTTGAATCCGCGCGGGGTTCTTCAGCCACTCCAGAATCCAGTCGGCCTGCAAGCGGTCGGGCGCCATCCGCAGATCGGGCGCCAGATTGGCCGTCGGCTGGTCCTTGGGAATCTCACCAAGCACGTGACACTGCTGGCACCGGAGCAGGTCGAACAACTGCTTGCCCGTGCCGGAGAGATCGCTCGACGCGCGCACGGCTTCATGGCTCCTGAACGGGGTCATGGTGCCGGAGACGGCGCCGAAGTACTTGATGACCTGATTGACCTGCGGATCGTCGAGCCCGAAGGTCGGCATCCGCACCTGAAGCCACGGCCGGATCGTGATGGGAGCCCGTAGGAACGCATACAACCAGTCGTGCTGGACCTTCGCTCCCTCGGGCGTCAAGAGCGGGGGCGCGAGGGTCGGCTCGGCGACCAGGTTGCCGTAGTCGCCGCCGTCGCCTTCGATGACGTGACATGCGACACAGTTGCGGCGCCGCACCAGATTCCTGCCGGCCGTCATCGCGTCCACACGCTCCGATCCCTGCTGCAGGGCAGCCGCCGGCTGAATGTCCCGTTGAAAGCTCATGATCGCGGTGACGAACAGCTTCACTTCCTCGTCGCTCAGGCCGAAGTTGGGCATCCGCAGCCTCTCGAGCGGCCGCAGCTCACGCCCCCTGTCGAAGACCCGCGGATCGTGAAGCTTGGTCTCGAACCACGCGAGCTTCTCGTGTGGAATGTCGACGAATGCGAAATCCAGCCGCGACACGAGCTTGCTTCCCTCTTCGGTCAGCTCCGTGCCGATCGGCTGGGTGTTCTCGAATCCCTTGATCTCGTGACAGCTGAAGCAGCCGTACCGGCTGACGGCGCGCTTCCCGATTTCGAGCTTGCGGGCGCCCGCATCGAGCTTCGCGAGCTCTGCCTTCGCGCTGGCGTAAGGCATCACCGCCGTCAGGTAGTCCATGAGGACCGACTCTGCATCCTGCTGGGTGAAGTTTGCCTTCCGTCCCTCGCCGGCCGGTCCCTTGAGCGTCATGAGGTGCGACGCGACGTCGGCAGCCTCCTGGTCGGTCAGCCGCAGATCCGGCATGTATGTGCCGGGGCTGTAGTGTTTCGGGTCGCGGACCCAGTTGAACAACCAGACGTACGACGTCTTGTTGCCGACGTTCTGAAGCGGCTGCCCGAAGGTCCGCCGCGATCCCGCCTGCGCGCGGCCCTCGTTTTCAACGTGACAGCCCAGGCACCCGACCGATTCGACGAGCGTCTTTCCATTCCGGGCGCTGCCCTGTGGCGGTGATGCCACGGCGAATTCGTGCTTGTCCGAATTCGTGTACAGATAGGCAACGATCGCGTCGATCTCGACCTCGTTGCGCTTCGCGTCGGCCGGCGCGCTGGAATTCGACAGATACCAGATCTGCGGCATCCACGTGCTCGGCTTCATGGCGCGCGGGCTGCGGATCCAGGTCTTCACCCACTCGGGGGCAAGCTTCGAGTCGATCTTCGTCAGATTCGGTCCGGGTTTTCGCAGTCCCTCGAAGCCCCGCGTCTTGTGACATGCGTAGCAGCCACCGCGCTCGAACATCGCGTACGCCGTATTCAGCTTCGTCGCACCGGGAATGAACACGGTGTTCTTGTGGCATTTCGCGCAGGACGCTTCCGTCATCCCTGCGGGCAGCATCGGGTAGTCCCAGAGATGCGGCTCTTCCCATTCGTACTTGTGCACCCACGCTTCTCGCTGCTTCTCGTTGATCGGCGTGTGCGCCGCATCCCTGAAGCTGACCGACTGCCCCATGCCCTCGTGACAGACCGTGCAGCCAATCTGCTCGAGCGGGTGCGGCGAGCCGCTGCCGATGTATAGATTGAGGTTCGGATGCGTGCGGAACGGCTGGGGATATTTCTCGTACCCGGCCTTGTCGATCGCCAGGTGGCACGTCATGCACCGATCCATCTTCGGCACCCGCGTGAAGTTCACATCGTCGACAATGTTGGGCGTGATGACCTGCTGAATCTTGATGGTCGGCGCCATGAAGTCCAGAAGCGGCGCGTCGCGGACAAAGGTCTTGATGAGGCTCGGCGCGAGCGATTGCAGGCGCTTCCGAATGCGGTCCCGCTCCGCGGTGAGCTCGGCGAACTGCTTGTCGATGTCGACTACACGCCCCGTGTACTTGCCCAGCTCCGCGGCCTTCCGATCGCGTGTGGCCGTGACCTCCTCCATTTGCAGATTCAGCCTGAGGACGCTCTCTTCCTGCCGCCGGATGCTGTCCGCCACGCGTTCGGCGGCTCTCGGATCCTTCACCCGGACCGCCTCGAAATCGTACTTGACCGCATCGAAGTTCGCCTTCGCGAACTGATAGTCCTGTGTGATGCGATAAAGGTTGGCCTCGAGCGTGCCGAGCTCGCCCTGCAGCGCCCTGACACGCTCCCGATTCGCCACGAGCGAACGCCGCGCGTCGCCGCGCTCGGCCTCGAGTCGGGCGAGCTTCTTGCGGTCGATCGAGCTCGACGCCTGTTGCAGGCTTGCCTGCGTAACCGCCGTCTCCAGCTGCCCGAAGGCGCGCTGATAGTTCTTCCACTGGCGGTCGTAGTCGTCCCAGACCATCCAGATGACGGACAGGAATAGGACCAGGCTCGACGCCGCAAAGACGACGTTGAGAAAATCGATATTGTAGGCGTGCCCAACCGGCTTTCTGTCAGCCATGGTTGCAGGAGCGCGTCAGATGTTGAAGAAGTACTCGTGGATCGCGACGATGTACTTCAGGTTGAAGAGCCACCGCGTGAGCATCTTCACCGGCAGCAGCATCATCATGAGGAAGAGGAAGACGCCCACATGATAGCGGGCCGCTCCCATCTTCTCGTAGTACGCCTTGAACCATCCGCGCGCCAGCACGGCCGGCAGGACGCCCAGATAGACAATCATCACCAGGATGCCGGGGAACTCGCGGACGGCCCAGTTGGTCGGGAGACCCCGGCCGAGCATCCGGACCCAGAAGTACTCCGACAGGTTGACGTTGGTCAGCGGCAGCAGCTTGTGAATGTCCCAGTACTCGAAGGGGCCAAAGAAGTTCCAGTTCGGGCCGCGCAGGAACGTGCCCAGCACGATGAGCGATACCCACAGCACCGCGAATCCAAACAGGAAAATCGTGATCTCCGCCTTGCGTTCCTTGAACGTGTAGTAGCCGTTCCCCTTCGGATTCATGTCGATGTAGGGAATCGCCATCAGGCCCACGATAATCAGGCCCGGCAGCACGACGCCCGCCAGCCACGGATCGAAGTAGACGAGCATCTCCTGGAGCCCGAGGAAGTACCAGGGCGCCTTCGACGGGTTCGGCGTCGCCGCACGGTTCGCCGGCTGCTCGAGCGGCGCTTTCAGGAAGATCGACCACACGATCAGGATGACCGAGCAGAGCACCAGCGCGATGAGCTCCGTGTAGACGAGATCCGGCCATACCCAGACGCGGTTCTCTTCTTCCTTCTCGATGGGCGGCTTCCCGACCTCCAACCGCTGATCGTTTTTCACCGCTTCCGCCATGGCATACCAGGTGAAGAACAGGAGGACGAAGATCAGCCCCACGATCGGAACGTTGTCGGGCTTGGTGACGATCAGCCGGAAGTTCCGATCGAAGGAACCAAACAGGAAGAACACCGTGAGAAACGCCATCAAGCCGTAGCCCACGCGACCGGACGCCAGGCGGTTGCGCTGCCAGACCAGGACGCCCAGCATGCCGACGGCCAGCACGAAGTAGATTCGCGGATCGGCGAGAAAATTGACGAGGTCCTTCAGCAGGTGCATGGCTGGTGAGAGGTCGCGCAGTTTGATGTCACGAAATTTCGCCTCAAAGCGACGAGTAACACGCGTACGCCTTCAGGCCGGCGCACGGCAGGCACGTCTAGAGCGGTCCCGAGATTCCGCCGTCCTTGCGGACGCGCCAGAAGTGCACCGCCATCAGGACCGCGATGGCAAGCGGCAGTCCGACGCAGTGCAAGACGTAGAACCGCAACAGCGCGCCTTCGCCGACGAACGTCCCACCGAGCAGCGCGAACCGGGCATCGTCGCCCGCGTGAATCAGCTTGACGTCGCCAAACGCGAGCAGCGCCGCGCCCGGTCCCTCATGGCCGAGAAACGGCGTGGCGCGCGCCATGTTCGAGCCGACCGTGATGGCCCAGATGGCGAGCTGATCCCACGGCAGCAGGTACCCGGTGAAGGATAAGAGCAGCGTGAGGACCAGCATGATGACGCCGACGTTCCAGTTGAACTCCCGCGGCGGCTTGTACGATCCGGTCATGAACACCCGGAACATGTGCAGCCATACCGTGATGACCATCGCATGCGCGCCCCAGCGGTGCATCTCGCGCATGATGCCGAGCGGCACGTGCTCGCGCAATCCCACGATATCGGAGTACGCGTACTCCAGCGTGGGCCGGTAGTAGAACATCAGCAGGAGGCCCGTGAACGTCAGCACTAGGAAGAGGAAGAAGCTCAGGCCTCCCATGCACCACGTGTACCGCAACTTCACCCCAGATTTGCGGATGCGGATGGGGTGCAGGTGCAGGAACACGTTCGACAGCATCACGAGCACCCGGTTGCGATCCGTGACGGGCGCGCCGTGCCGGAAGATCGACTTCCAGATTTGCGTGTCGGTCAGCCAGTTCCACGCTCGCGTGAGGGCGGGTTCTTTCGGTTCGATCGTCTTGACTTCGGTGGCCATAGCATCACAGACGTTAGCGTTTCGAGGGTCTCCGCGGCTGCGCGCGGCATGCCACGCGCAGCCGCGTCAGACCTTCAGGAATGACTCCGGATCGATCCACTGCCCCAGCTCGTATTGGAATTTGCGGCTCTTGTCCACGAGGATTTGACCATCCTCGGCCGTCACGATCCGGCAGCGTTCCAAGGGCCGCGGCGCGGGCCCTTCGAAGTTGATCCCCGTCGGGCGGAAGCCGCTGCCGTGACAGGGACATTTGAACTTGACCTCGGCTGACAGCCAGTTCGGCGTGCAGCCCAGGTGCGTGCACGTGACCAGAAGCGCGTAGAAGCCGCTTGCGACCTGGACGATGTCGTTGGGCGTGCGAACGATCCACACCCCGAACTTGTCTTTCCAGCGCTCATCGACGCCCATGCCGTAGTCGCTCGGAAAGCCCGCCTTGAACTGCTGTGGGGGCTCGTTCAGAACGTTCGGGAACATGAACCGGCCCGTCGCCGCAAGCGCGGCAGCCGAAGCGGCCGTAAAGGCGCTCCACGCGAGCGCGATCCATCCGCGCCGCGTCAGCAGGGGCGACGTGTCGTCCTCCACCGCGTCCTTCTTGGCGGCCGCAGGCTTCCCCGCTTCGGCCGCGACTGTCGTGGTCTTCCCCGCCAGATTCGCAGGAGGCCCGGCAGGTTTGGGCGGACGCGCGGCCTGTGCCACTGCCGGGCCGGCGGCCGCTGCACTCGTCCGTGCCGCCGCGACGTCGGCCGCCCGCGCCGCTGCTCCCGGCGCGGCGGGCTTGACGACCGGACCGGACCGTGCACCGGCGGCAGGCGCCACGTGCTCGGCCGTCAGGGGTTGAGCGGGGGGATTCGGCGCCCGACGCTCCGTCCCGGCGGTCTCGTCGCGCGGTCTCCCGGGCGCGGCCGGCGGCACAG
>JACPPN010000341.1 GCA_016190995.1 Acidobacteriota bacterium
CTCCTAAGGCCGGACCGGTAACAGATGAAGCCAGGTCTTCTGTCATGAGCCGTAGGAGCTGTCTTAGGCGCGGCCGCCGTGGCGGCCGCGCAGCTCGTCGCGAAGGTTCGCCTGTCCCGACAGTGTCTTGTCACTCGGCGGGTTGAGGCGAAGCTTCGCTACAGTTCCCGGCGTGATTGCCGGGGGCAGGGCGGATGAATGACATCAGTACGCGCGTTGTCACGGCTCGACCTCTGGGGACTCGGATTCGGGGCTCGGGGCTCGGGACTCAGATTCTTGAGGCAAGGCTCGTTGCGCCTCTTCGTGCTAAAGTAAACGTTCGGTCGTCCACTCACTCGGACCTGTCCCGCTTCCAGTCGCACTTGAAATCCGGTATCTGATTGCGGGTGCAGCCCCTAGAGAAGCGCCGCCAATAGCCACGGAGCGACAGACACCACCGAGATCGACGGGCTTGGCCTTTGGACACTTTCTAAAGCCAGTTCGAACCGCCTGAAATATGTCAGACCGCAAGTACCGTCAGCGCGGATATCAGGACGATTCTCGCGATCGCGGCCACCCGAAGCCGCGTCCCGACGCGCCGCGCCCGATGGAGCCCCGGGGCCGACCGCGCGAGCCCCGTGCGCCCAACATGCCGGGCTTCCACGACGTTGTCCGGTGCGCTCGCTGCGGCAACCTGCTCGATCGCACGATTGTGCTCGACGCGCGCTGCGCGCGATGCGGCGCCGACACGCACAGTTGCGCGCAGTGCGCCTACTTCGACTCGGGCGCGCGCTTCGAGTGTCAGCAGCCGATCACCGTGCGTGTGAGCCCGAAGGACGCCCGCAACGCATGCACGCTGTTCGAGCCACGCGTCACCGTGGAGCGCGAAACGCGCTCGGCGGGACCGACCACCGCCCGCAAGGCGTTCGACGATTTGTTCAAATAGCCATCCCGAGACTTGCTCGACGCTCCGGGCCCTGCAACTGATTGACTCCGACCCCTCCGATCCATTCGACTTCAACCAGGAGCGCTACAACGATCAGCCCGCCGCCGGCTACTCGAAGAATACCCCGCAGCGGGACCTCAAGACTTACATGCCCGACTACGACGCCTTGCGTCGCGGAAGCGCCGATCGCCGCGGCGCGAGACGTTGACGGTCTCTTCAGTCGGTGCCCGTGGCGGCAACTCGATTCCAGACTTCGTGGTAAGCTTACGGGGAATGTTGCCCTTCGGCACTCCAGCAAACTCCGCCAACCGCTGCGTCTGTCCGTAGAGGCGCGATCCGCCTCTGGCGGAACGCTGCCTCTGTCCGGCCATTCCCGTTCTCGGAAACATCGCTGACGAGCGTCGTGCGTGACGCGCGCGCTCGACCTGCCGGCCTACGCCCGGCAACAGTGTCCGGTCCCCGGACACCAGGTGGCGTGACCGGCGCCCGGAGGCCTGCGACAGTTGCAGGCGTTGTCGCGTGTGCCCGCTTTTTCCTCCGCGGTCGACAAGGAGACAACGATGCGGATCGCGATTCTTTACGAACACCCCGAATGGTTTCTTCCGCTCTTTGACACCCTGGACGCTCGCGGCCTCCAGTACGAGCTCATCGATGCCTCCTCCCTCGACTGGGATCCGGCGAAGCGACCCGGGTTCGACCTGCTGGTCAACCGCATGAGCCCGTCGGCTCACACGCGCGGGCACGGCCACGCGATCCAGGCGGCCGTCGCATACCTCGCCTACGTCGAGCGTTTTGGTATCCCCGTCATCAACGGGCTCGCCGCCTACCGTCTCGAGTTGTCGAAGTCCGCCCAGGCTGACCTGTTCGAGCGTCTGGCCGTGCGCTACCCGCGGACGCGCGTCATCAACTCCCCAGGTGCCGCCGTTCGAGCGGCGGAGGCCCTTCGATTCCCGGTCATCGTCAAGCCGAACATCGGGGGGAGCGGCGCCGGCATCAGGCGATTCGACACGCCGGCGGCGCTGGCGGCGGCCATCGACGCCAACCACCTCGGCCTCGGAATCGACGACACCGCGCTCGTGCAGGAGTTCCTGCCGGCACGCGACGGCGCGATTACGCGCATCGAGCTGATCGACGGCGAATTCCTCTACGCGATCCGGATCGCGGCGCCCCCGGGCCACGGCTTCAATCTTTGCCCGGCCGACATCTGCCAGGACGACAACTCGGAGGAAGCCGAGGCCGGCATGTGCCCGATCAAGCCGGCAATGCAGATCGAACCGACGAACGTGCCGCCGAACGTGCTTCGCGACGCGAAAGGGATTGCCGAAACCGCCGGGCTCGACATCTGCGGCATCGAGGTGCTCGTGAACGAGCGCGACGGGCAGTACTACTTCTACGACGTGAACGCTCTTTCGAACTTCGTCACCGACGCCACGCGTGTCGTCGGGTTCGATCCGTTCGAGCGGTTCGTCGACTACATCGAGGAGCGCCTGGCTGGCGCGGGCGCCGCGACCCTCGAACAGGTCTGAATGGCGGTGCTCAGGATCCGGTCCGGCCCGCGATCCGGAAATTGAGAACCGACAGAGAGCCGGCAACGAGAACCGCCAGGACGCTGGGCCACTGCGGCACGTCGAAGCCGCCGACGACGAACGACGTCCCCATGGCGGCGCGGATGAGATGCGCCAGGGCCACCACGGCGAACAGCGTTCCCGAAACCATCTGAACTGTCCGGGGAGTCATCACACACCTTCCTTTCGCTGCGGAAGACGGACGGCGCGGCTGCCGCCGCGAATTATAAGACCTCGGGCTCGTAACGAAGCTTCGCCTCAAACCGCCGAGTGAAGGGCCCCGGAGGCGGAGCGACGAAGCTTCGTTACTGGGAGCCCGTCCGAGTAATGCCCAACGGGCTCGTAGCGAAGCCTCGCCTCAAACCGCCGAGTGACAAGACACTGCCGGGACAGGCGAACCTTCGCTACTAGCCGCGCGGCCGCCACGGCGGCCGCGCCTAAGACAGCTCCTAAGGC
>JACPPN010000342.1 GCA_016190995.1 Acidobacteriota bacterium
GACGGGCGCGGTCCGAAGGCGCTCCCGCGCGAGTGGCGAAGGAAGTCCTACTATCTCCGCCGGAGCGTCACGTCGACGCTCGACCTGCTCGTCGGGCGCACGGAGTTGCCGTATCGACGGGGTGGCGTCGTCACCGATGAAGCGCTGACGCAACTCGACGCGCTCGGTCACGACGGGGCGCCCTTCTTCCTGTTCGTGAACTACATGGATGCGCATAATCCGTACTTGCCGCCCCCGCCCTTCGACACGCGGTTTCCCGGCAAGGCCAGGGCGTTCGACTGGAGGAAATATCCCTTCGGCCGAACCGCGGCCGGCCAGCGCGACTCCGGCATCAGCGAGGCGGCGCGCGCGCACCTCATCTCACAATACGACGGCGGGATTGCCTATGAAGATGCGGAAATCGGGCGCCTGTTCGCGTACTTGCAGCGTACGGGGCTCTATGACAAGACGCTGGTCATGGTTGCGAGCGACCACGGTGAGTCGTTCGGCGCCCGAGGGTTTCTCGGCCACGGCGAGTCGGTGTACCAGGACCAGGTTCACATGACCTTGCTCGTGAGATACCCGGGCCAGCGCGAAGGACGGGTGGTTGAGCAATTCGTCAGCGGTGTCGACCTCGCCCCGACGATCGCGGAGGTGACTCGTTGCGACGGGCTGCGCAACGTGCAAGGACACAGCCTGCTGTCATTGTCCGACGATGCCCAGGCGCGCGAGCTGCTCGCCGAGGCCTTTCCGCCCCTCGTTCGTGCGCCGGCGCAGCAGCGCGCGCTCTTCTCCAACGGCCTGAAGTTTGTGCGCTCGACTGACGGATCACAGGAACTCTACGACCTGAAGGCGGATCCCGGGGAGCGGCGCAACCTGTTCAACGCGGGGGAGGGTCGCAGCCAGCGCCTGCAGGCGCGTCTGAGCGAGTGGATCCGCCTGATGCCCTCCGCCGCCAAGCCGGTGCCCCTCGACCCCGACGCGATAGAGCGGCTGCGGGCGCTGGGCTACGTCCGCTGATTTCGGTCCGGCTTCCGATGGTTCGGTCCGGTTGAAGAGCGTGCGAACAAGAGCAACCACCACGGAGGAGGCGAAGGACGCGGAGCCAGGGTTTCTTTGAAAACCGTTCCTCCGCGCGCTCCGCGTTCTCTGCGGTGAGCGCTTTTTTCACACGCCGTAAAGCCGGACACTACCCCTGACATCGGGCCGGACAGGAACGACTTGGGTTCGCGTTCATGTGCGGGATTGCAGGCATCCTCGCGGAACATCTTCCTGACCGGGCGGCCGACGTCCAGCCATTGATCGACGCCCAGCGTCATCGCGGGCCCGATGGTGAAGGCCAGTGGTCTGATGGCATCTGCACCCTGGGCCACCGGCGCCTGGCCATCATCGATCTCTCGGACGCGGGACGCCAGCCGATGTCCAACGAAGACGGCGGCGTCTGGATCACCTTCAATGGCGAGATCTACAACTTCGAGGAGCTTCGGCGAAATCTGACCGACCGCGGTCACCGCTTCCGGACGCGCACCGACACGGAAGCCATCATTCACGCCTACGAGGAGTGGGGGACCGCGGCGCTTCGGCGGCTGCGGGGCATGTTTGCGTTCGGCCTGTGGGATCAGCGGCGTCGCCGCTTGCTGCTCGCGCGCGATCGCGTGGGCAAGAAGCCGCTGTTCTACACCGAGGTCGACCGGCGGCTCCTGTTCGCGTCGGAGCTGCAGGGGCTGCTGGCGGATCCCTCCGTCCCCCGGCGCGTCAACGCGCGCGCCATCGATGCGTATCTGTCCCTCGGCTACGTGCCCGCGCCCGAGACGGCATTCGAGGGCATCTTCAAGCTTCCGCCGGCGCATTCAATGCTCGTCGAGGTCACGCCGTCGGGATTCGTCACGCGCGTCGAACCGTACTGGCGGCTGGAGTACGAGCCGAAATGGCGGATGGACCAGACCGAGGCAACCGACGCCATCCGCGCGACACTCACGGATGCCGTCCGGCTGCGTCTCGTGAGCGACGTCCCGCTGGGAGCCTTTCTGTCCGGCGGCATCGACTCGAGCATCGTGGTCGGGCTGATGGCGCGCCTCTCATCGGCGCCCGTGCGCACGTTCTCGATCGGGTTCGAGCAGTCGAGCTACGACGAGCTGGAGCATGCTCGCCGGATCGCGCGGCGGTGGAACACGGATCACCACGAGCTCATCGTGCGGCCGGACGCGTCGGCGATTCTGCCGACGCTGGTGCGGCACTACGGCGAGCCCTTCGCCGACTCGTCCGCCGTGCCGACGTTCTATGTGTCGAGGATCACCCGCGCCGACGTGACGGTCGCACTCAACGGCGATGGGGGTGACGAGAGTTTCGCGGGCTACGACCGGTATCGCGCGAATCGCCTCGCCGCGCGCGCGGAGCGCCTGCCCGGGTTCAAGAGGCCGGCGCGCGCGGTCGGTCGATTGCTCTCGGGTGCCGGCGATCCGAAGCATCGCCTGAGTCGAGCGAAGCGGTTCCTCGCGGTTGCCGGTCTGCCCATGGCCGAGCGGTACAGCGAGTGGGTTGGCGCGTCGGCTGGGACCTTCGGCGACGCGCGCAAACAGCAGATCTGCAGCCCTGATTTTCTGACAGCCGTCACGTCGTCTCGACCGGCCGCATGGATCGCGAGCCTCTTCGACGAGGCGCGTGACTTCGACCCGGTGGATGCCGCGATGGCGGTGGACGTACGGTCGTACCTGCCATACGACCTGCTGGTGAAAGTCGATATTACCTCGATGGCCCACGGCCTTGAGGCGCGATCGCCGTTTCTGGACCATGAAGTCATGGAGCTGGCCGCACGCCTTCCGGTGAATCTGAAGCTCCGCCGTCGCGAGTCCAAGTACCTGCTGCGCCGCGCGTTCGCCGATCTGTTGCCGTCCCAGAACGTGCGGCGATCGAAGATGGGTTTCGGCGTCCCTGTCGGCGAATGGTTGCGGGGCGACCTCAGACCGATGTTGCACGACACGGTGCTCAGCGCCCGTGCGCTGCAGCGCGGCTACTTCGAGCCCGTTGCGGTAAGAAGGCTGGTCGACGACCACCTCGACCAGCGCGCGGATCACGGATTCCAGCTCTGGAATCTCCTGATGCTCGAGCTCTGGCATCAGGAACTGGTCGACGCCATGCACAGGCCCGCGACAATGGGTGTGGTTCAGGGGAGCGTCAGGTGAATGCGCCTGGATCGACGTGGATCCAGACCGCGCGAGCTGGCGCGCTCGCGGCGGTGCGCGTCTGGGGCGCGTTCGCGCTCGTCGAGGCGCTGGCCGGGGTGCTCGTCACCTTCCTCCCCGCCCACTGCACCGACAAACCGTTGCGATGGACGTTTCTGTTCCGGCTGCTGGCGCTGTATCTGCCCGCTGGCGCGGCGCTCGGAGCCGCAACGGCGGCAACTCTGTCGACAACAGTCGGACGTCGTCGTTTTTGGGCCTCGGCGCCAGCGGATGCCCGACGCGCTTTTAACGGCACTCTGGGCCTGCTCGTCATCCTTGGCGTCGCGGCATGGACGCAATCCTCCCTCGCGGTGCAGAGCCTGACGATTCTGCCGGTGCTCTTCCTGCTACTCGCTGCCGAGGTGTGGGCGCTACGGTCGGAACGCTGGTTCCTGCGCCTGCGGTTTCTTGCCGATCGATGGGTCGTGGCGCTGGCGGTCCTGGGTGTTCCGTGGATCGTGACGCAGGCCATGTTTGGCGGCGATCGCGTGGTGCGGCTCTCGGTCGCCGGGGTCTATCTCGTTGCGCTCACGGCCGTCGCGTTCGTGATCCACCGTGCGCTCGGCCGCAAGGTGACGGCGAGTGTCCGTCACGGCGAGACGGCCGGCCTGACCGTCGAGATCATCCTCGCGTGCGCCGTCGTCACCCTCAGCGCCATGCACGAGCGCTCTGCAGCAGTCCCGTATGTTGCCAAGGCGGAGACGCCCCGGCGATCCCCCGACGTCATCCTCATCAGCCTCGACACCGTCCGCGCGGATCATCTCTCGGTGTACGGCTACGCGCGGGACACGACGCCGAACCTCGAGCAATTCGCCCGTGGCGCGACCCTCTACCGCCGCGCGATTGCGCCGGCGGACATGACGTTGTCCACCCACGCGTCGATATTCACGGGCCTGTATCCCTCCTGGCACGGCGCGCATCCGGTGGCGGACGCTCCGCCCCTGTCGCTTCCGAGCCGCTTGTTCACGCTCGCCGAGCGCCTGCGTGCGGCCGGATACGAGACGAGCCAGATCGTCGCGAATTTCGCGATGCTGGGTCCGACCTTCAATCTTCACCAGGGATTCGGACACTCTATCGTGGCGGCGCCTCTCTGCTCGGTCTCCTCGCCGGCGTATCTGTGGAATCTGGTCTCGCAAGGCGGGCACCTGTTCGAGCGCGTGCTGCTGCCCGCCGAAGACGTGAACGCGGTCGCGTTTCCGCTGCTTTCCAACGCGATGCGGGGCCCTCGTCCGCTCTTCATGTTCTTGAACTACATGGACGCGCACTGGCCGTACCGCCCGCCGCAGCCCTATGACCGCCGGTATCCGGGCAAGGACGGCTCGCTCGATCTGGACCACTACGCCCGCATGTCCAACGAGGTGATGAGCGGCGGTCGTCATGTGACCGCCGCGGAGGCGGCGCACCTGACGTCGCAATATGACGGCGCGCTGGCGTACCTCGACGCCGAGATCGGCGTGCTGCTCGGACGCCTCCGGGAATCCGCCGACTACGATCGCTCCCTCGTCATCATCACCTCGGACCACGGCGAAGTCTTCGGTGAGCGCGGCCTGCTGGGACATGGCCTGTCCGCCTACCAGGATCAGGTGCACGTGCCGCTCATCATCAAGTTTCCCGGGCAGCGGACGGGACGCATCGTCGACGCATTCGTGAGCAGCGTCGACCTGACCCCGACGATTCTCGACGTGATCGGCGCCGGGGTGCCGGGCTGGATGCAGGGCCGAAGCCTCGCCCGCCCGATTCCGGACCGCGTCATCGTGACCGAGTCGTATCCGACCCCGGAGCTCCAGCGCGTCTCGCCGCGATTCGACCGACTCGAGCGCGCGATCTTCACGAACGGGTTCAAATTGATCTGGTCGACGCGGGGAAAGCGGGAGTTGTTCGATCTCTCGAAGGATCCCGGCGAACGGCAGGACCTGGCGGAGTCCACGCCGTGGATCGCCAGTAACCTGTTGGAGCAAGTGCAGCGGTGGTCCGCGGCCGCCGACATCGCGCATCGCCAGCCGTCGACGCTCGACGATGATGCACGGGACCGGCTGAAGTCGTTGGGTTACGTTCGATGATGCCCGGTGTGCGTACCGGCTCGCCGGTTGCCCCAGGCGACGCGGTCGTGAATGCCTTCACCGTGGACTTCGAGGACTGGTACCACGGCCTCGAGATTCCGTGTGAGAGCTGGACCGGATACGACGAGCGGATTGTGGCGTCAGGCCGCCGGCTGCTCGAGTTGTTGAATGACGGCGGCGTGCGCGGGACGTTCTTCGTGCTCGGATGGGTCGCCGAGCAGTACCCGCATCTCGTGCGGGAGATCGTCGGCGCGGGCCACGAGGTCGGGACGCACGGCTACTCGCACTCGTTCATCTACCGTCAGACGCCGGCGCAGTTCCGGGCCGAGCTGGCACGATCGATTCGCTTGCTCGAAGATCTGACCGGTCTGCCTGTGCTCGGGCATCGTGCGCCGTTCTTCTCGATCACCCGGCAGTCGCTGTGGGCGCTCGAGGTCATGGCGGAGCTCGGAATTCGGTACGACTCGAGCATCTTTCCCGTCCTGAACTACCGGTACGGCATCGCAGACGCGCCGCGCTGGCCGCACGAGGTCGAGGCCGGCCCGCGCACGTTGCTCGAGTTTCCGATCTCGACGTCACGCCTGCTCGGCCGGAACGTCCCGATCGCGGGCGGCGCGTACTTCCGCATCTATCCGTACGCCCTGACGCGCTGGTTGCTGCGGTCGACCAACGCGGAGGGGAACCCGGTGGTCTTCTACGTGCATCCGTGGGAGCTCGACCCCGCGCATCCGCGTATTCCGCTCCCGCGCCGCGTCGCCCTGACCCACTACATCAATCTCCATGTGACCGAGCCGCGGCTGCGGCGTCTGCTGAAGGACTTCCGCTTCGCGCCGATGAAGGAGACCCTCGGTGTCGGTTGACGAGCGCGTCCGCGATCACTTCGATCTGGACGCGACGCGGTTCGACGCGATCTACGACGACCGCAAGGGACGCGTCGCGCGATGGGTCGATGACGTGTGGCGAGGGGTCGTGCGCCGCCGTTTCGTGCTCACGCTCGAGCGGATCGGACCGCTGGCGGGACGTACGGTGCTCGACGTCGGTTGCGGGTCGGGCCGGTACTGTCTCGCGTACGCCGAGCGCGGCGCCGCGAGAGTCGTCGGGATCGACTTCGCCCCGGCCATGATCCGCCTGGCGACCGACGCGGCTCGCCGCGCCGGGGTTTCGGATCGTTGCGAATTCCGCGTGGGTCGCTTTCCGGATGCCGTTCCGGACGGGCCGTTCGACATCGCCAGCGCCATGGGCTTGTTCGACTACGTCGCCGAGCCGTTGCCGCTTCTCGCGCGAATGCGTGAGCTGGCCCAATCGACGATCGTCATGAGCTTCCCGAAGGCACGCGAGTGGCGGGTGCCGTTCCGCCGCGTGCGCTTCTGGCTGAGCGGGTGTCCGCTCTTCTTCTACACAGAAGCGCAGGTGCGCGATCTGCTCGCCGCCGCCGGCATTCGCGGCTACGACTGGATCCCGCTCGATCGCGATTATCTCGTCATCGCGCACCTCGACGGCGACACCGCGCGCATCTCGTGACCAGTGCGCCCCTTCCCGCGAGCGCGGACCTGTCGCGGCCCATCCGCGTCCTGCACATCATCACGCGCATGATTCTCGGGGGCGCGCAGGAGAACACGCTCCTCAGCGTCGAGGGGCTCAATCGGCGGCCCGAGTACGATGTCACGCTCCTCAGCGGCATCGACGAAGGGCCGGAAGGTGAGCTTCTGACCCGCGCGCGCCAGGCTTGTCGCGTCATCGTCCTGCCCGAGCTCTATCGCGAGCTGAATCCGCTCGACGATGCGGTGGCGTTCTGGAAGCTGTTCCGGCTGATTCGCCAGGGCCGTTACCACATCGTCCATACCCATTCCTCGAAGGCGGGCGTGCTCGGGCGGCTGGCCGCCCGGCTCGCGGGAACGCCATTCGTCGTCCATACGCTGCACAGCCTGGTGTTTCACGATTACCAGCCGCGCCTCGTGAACCGGGCATGGTGGGCGCTCAAGAAGCTCTGCGCGCCCGCCACGGATCACTTCATCAGCGTGTCGAGCCGCATCAGCGACAAGGCGATTGCGGAAGGGATTGCGCCGCGCGAGAAGTTCACGACCATCTACAGCGGCATGGAGCTCGACTGGTTCCTGCACGCGCGAACCGACCCGTCCGCGACACGGCGAGAGCTCGGCATCCCGCCCGACGCGCCCGTCGTGGGGAAAATCGCCAGGCTCTTTGCGCTCAAGGGGCATGACCAGCTGCTCGATGCGGCTCCCGATATCGTCGAGCGGCACCCGTCGGTGCGCTTCCTGCTGATCGGCGACGGCGTGTTGCAGAAGCATCTCAAGGAGCGCGCAAGGCGGGCCGGGATTCTCGGGAACTTCGTCTTCGCCGGTCTGATCCCGCGCGAGCGCATCCCCGACATGATTGCCGCGATGGACGTGGTCGTGCACACATCGCTGCGCGAAGGGCTCGCGCGCGTGCTTCCGCAGGCGCTTGCCATGCGAAAGCCATGCGTCTCGTTCGATCTGGACGGCGCGCCTGAGGTCGTGATCCCGGGCGAGACAGGCTTTCTCGTCGAACCGAAGAACGCCGCCGGTCTCGCGGACGCGGTGTCGCGTCTCCTGGGGGATCCTGACCTTCGCGCCCGCATGGGTGAGGCCGGACGCCGGCGCGTCGATCCGACCTTCCGGGTGGAGACCATGGTGTCGGCAATCGCCGGCGTCTACGACCGGTTGATCGCGCTGCACCCGGAGCGCCTGACAGCGTTCGATCGGCGGCACACACGTCCGGCGCGCGCGCGCGTCGAGGACGTCGCCCTATGAGCGCGGCTCACGATCGGGATCGTCGAGGTGTTGGCCCGGCGGTTTCGCTCGTGCTGCTCCTGTCTTCGGCCTCGCTGCTGTGGGTCAGCGACCCGTCGCCGGCAAAGATCTACGTGCGCGTCAAGGTGCTCGAGCCCGCGGCGGCGGTCCGCGTCACGGTGGGCGGGTTCGGCCATGCGGGTCCCACGTGGTGGTTCGACAAGATTCAGGTCGATCTGGAGAGCGGATCCTGGAGTGAATGGACCGACGTGAGCCGCTGGCCGCTGCACGGGCGGCTCAACCGCGCCGGCGGCCTCGCCGAGTGGCCCACGATGAAGCTGACGGTGGGCTGGCGGCCCGCGCGCGCGCCGATTCAAGGGACGGCGCTCGAGATCGAGCTGGCGGACGCGCCCGACGAAGCGGCCGTCGTCCATCGATTCACGGAGCGCAGCGCGTCGAACAGCGTCGCGTTTCTGCTGCCGCACCCGTTACGCGAGTACAAGCGGGAGTTCGAGACCGGCTCCGCCATGACCGCGCGGCACCTCGCGTGGGCCAAAGAGGTGACCGGCGGCACATCGCTTCGCTCTAAGCATTTTGATGTCGCGACGACGATTTGGAATCACTACGACCCCGCGCTCGCGGCCACCGACGTCCGGACGCTCGGGCTGCTCGGGTTCAGCATCGTGAATCAAGCCCCCGCGGCCGTTCTGCGCGAGGCCGCCATGAAGGTGATCGGGAAGACATGGGTGTATCGCGCCGACCCGGAGGACGTGAGGCAGCGCTGGACGAGATATGTGGAAGAGCAGCTGCCCCGCCGATTCGGCAGGCGAAACACGGAGGAGGACAGCGAGTGGCTCTTCGCCAACATGGATCATCTCGAGATTCATGACGAGACCATGGCGCTCTCGTTCAAGGACGTCGATCCGGCGAGGACGATGGCGTGGTTCGCCGAGTACCTGCGGGCCCACCGTGTCAGTGACGCGGACATCGGGCACCCGGTCGGCCAGACGCCGTATCCCATCGATCTCGTCGAGGCCAAGCTTCCGCCGACCGGCGCGGATGTCGCGACGCGGCGTCTCTTCTACTACGGCGCGAAGTTCAGGCAGTGGTGGTCGGCCCAGCGCATGCGCCAGACCGCCGATCTGGCCAAGGAAACGCTGAACGGGCTGCGGTCCTCGACCATGCCGTCGAGCCACGCGTTCTTCGGCGGATGGGGACCGCCGCACCTGGGCATGAGCGCCGCGACGCTCGATCTGTTCGAGCTCGGCGCCCAGCGCTCCGTGGACATCCTGTCCTCCGAAGACTGGCTCGGTCTCAACCACATGTATGGCCCCGGCTATACGTGGACGGGTGCGCAATCCTTCGAGTACCTGAACGCCCTGCTGCGGTCCGCTGCCGGCCGGCAATCCATTCCCCTCCTCAGCCTCATCACGCCGAGTGACGATCGGTACCTCAATCTGAAGGCGTATTCGTCGCTGGCGCAGGGGGCCAAGTCTTTTTTCTTCTGGACCTACGGTCCGACCTACATCGGGACGGAGAACTACTGGTCGGATCTGCGCAGCGAGTACGAGGGCATCGCGCGGTTCATGCGAGCGCTGCGGAAAGCGGAGAACGTTCTCTATCCGGCCGCTCCGGTGCGCGATCCCGTCGCGATCCTCTACTCGGTCAGCCACGACCTGTGGCATGCCGACGATCCCGCTGCGTTCGTCGAGACGCGGCTCACCTGGCACGCGCTTCGACATCTCGGCGTCCAGCCGGATTTCGTGCGGGAGGAGGAGGTCGAGGCGGGCCGTCTCCGGGATTACAAGGTGGTATTCTTCAGCGGCCAGTGCCTGACCCGCGCCGCCGCGGCGGCGCTTGACGCGTGGGTCAAGGGCGGCGGCGTGCTGTATCTGTCTGCCGGCGCTGCCACCCGCGACGAGTTCTACCAGCCGTTCATTCCACCCTTCGGGACCGCTGTGTGGCCTGCCGACGCGGCGGGGAAGATCGTCAAGCAGAAGCATCGATACAACGAACGGACCGATCTGCCGGCGATCCGGCCCATCACCACCGTCACGATTTCAGCGGGCGCGACCTCCGCGCGGATCCCCGTGATTGGGTATCGCCTGGATTTGCGCCCGCCGGCAGCCGGGCAACTGATCGCCACCTTCGAAAATGGCGCTGCGGCGGGCGTCGTGTCGGGCTACGGCAAGGGGCGCGTCATCGCCCTTGGCTTCCTTCCCATGCTTGCCTACGGCCAGCTCGCGAACTTCAAGCCCGAGACGCTGGAGGAGCGGTGGCGGCCCGAGCCGCGCGCCCTTGTGAAGCTGGCCCTCGAGGCCGCCCGCGTGACGCCGGTCGCCACGCCAAGCGTCCCGGTTGTCGAAGCCAGCCTGCTCACGGGGCCCGCGGGATCGGTGCTTGTCCTCGTCAACTACACGTATGAACCAATCGCTGACCTGCGGGTGGACCTTCGGTTGCCGAATCTCACGGCGAGCGCGCAGAGCATCGAAGGCAGCCGCGTGATCGCACGGCAGACGCCCGAGGGCGTCCAGCTCGAACTGCCCCTGAAATGGACGGATCTCATCCTCCTGCCGGCCGCCAGATGATTGCGACGGACACGCTTAGACTGGCCGCGCGGACAGGCGCGCGGACGTGGCTCGCCTATGCCGCGGTGGAGCTGTTCTTTATGGCGGTCGCGCCGCGGGTCTTGTGGCCGGCCCATCTCTACCGGCCGGCGTCGGCCCTGGCGACTCTCGTGGGGATGGCGACGTATCCGACCGTCGGCGCGTTGCTTGCTCTGTTCTTGTACCCCGCCATGCGGCGCGTCTCGGATGTTCGCGATCCCGGACGCGTGCAGGCCGCCTCGTCGCTGCTATTGTTGATTGCGGCAAACGTGAGCTACTTCGTCTTGGCGCCGCCCCAGTGGAGCGTCCGGCTCGCGATCCTGATTTCGTCCCCGGTCGCGCTCGTCGCAGCTTTGAGCATCCTCTCGCCTGCTTGGCTCCGGCGATCCGCGGGCCTGACGAATCCCTGGACTGTCAGCCTGATCATTGTAGGGGTGCCCTGGCTCATGGCTGACGGGCTGGCGTTTCGACCCGACGTTGTCCGGGCAGCAGGCGCCACGGCGTTCGCCGCGCTGGTCGCGTCCAGCTCGCTTGTCGTGGCACGACTTGCCGGCGCGGGCCGGGTGGGACGTTTCCGGGCATGGGGGCGGCACCACGCGCTGGCTTGGCCGCTGATGCTCTCATCCGCGCTTGTTCTCATCAGTCTCCTGCTTCATCAGGCGCCCTTGGCTGCCTCTCGGCCCGCGCGACAGGCCGACGCCGCCGGGCGGCCCAACGTGGTCATCGTCATCATGGACGCGGTGCGGGCCGATCATCTGTCACTTTACGGCTACCGACGCCGCACGTCGCCGCATCTCGAAGAATTCGCGAAGGGCGCTGTCGTATATCGCAACGCGCTCGCGCCGGCGAATCAGACGTTGTCAAGTCATGGTTCGCTTTTCACGGGTCTGTATCCCAGCTGGCATGGCGCCGTCGAGCCAAGGCGGCCGCTCGGACAGGCGCATCGGACGCTCGCGGAGATCCTTGCGGACGCCGGCTATCTCACGCTCGCGGTGGTTGCCAATCCGGGGTACCTACGGTCGACGCTGGGGCTGGCGCAGGGATTCCGCTACTGGGATGAGCGCGTGCACGTTGCGCCCCTCGCTTCCACACGTGTCTACTATCTCAGGCAGGCGCTGGTTCGGATCGTCGCCCGGCTCGCGGACGCGCCACTGCTCCAGCGCGAGTTCCGGTCCGCCCCTGAAATCACGACGGAGGTGCTTGCGCAGATTGATGCGGCGGCGCGGGATTCGCGGCCCTTCTTCCTCTTCGTGAACTACATGGATGCGCATTCGCCCCATCAGGTCATTCCGGCATCGAGTGGGGCGGAAGGTCACCGTGCGAGCCCCGGGACACTCCGGCGGATCATCGAGAGGGAGAAGCGACACCCGCCGCGAGCCGAGTTGGACGAGTTGATCGCGCGCTACGACCGGGCGATCGCAGTGATCGATCTCGAGATCTCCAAGATCGTCGATCGGCTGAAGCAACTCGGGCACTATGAGAACTCCGTTATCGTGATCTCGTCCGATCACGGCGAGGCGCTCGGCGATCGATTCCGGCTGGGACACGGCCGCTCGCTTTATCAGGACGAGATCCACGTCCCGCTGCTGGTCAAGTACCCGCACGTCAGCGTGCCGGTGGCGGTCGACAAGGTCGTCAGCCTTCTCGATCTCTTCCCCACAATCCTGGAAGTTTCGGCGATCCCGCAACCGGGTCGAACGCAGGGGAAGAGCCTGCTCACGCGCGACTGGTCGGCACCCTACGAGGTCCTCGCCGAGTCGTTTCATGTCACCTCGCGCGGGCTCGCCATCCAGCGGGCGATTGTCTCCGGCTCGCTCAAGCTGCTCGTGCGTCAGAATGCAGCGCGGGAGTTGTATGATCTGCGGGCCGATCCGGACGAACGTGGGAACCTCTTCGGCCGCCAGCGTGTCGACAGCGAGGCGCTCGAGCTCAAGCTCGCTCGCTGGATGAGCACGATCGGTGCGAGTCTTCCCGGCGCGATAGCGATCGACCCCGAGACGGAGGAACGGCTGCGCTCTCTCGGGTACCTGCGCTGACACGACCCGCCGGAGCAGGCCGCTCCGACCGGTGGCTGACCGTTCGCGTGGTTGAGCCATGCAGCTTGTCGTCGCGCTTATCGTGACGTTCTTGATCGCGGTCGCCCTGACCATCGCGGTGCGGACGTTTGCGCGCCGGCGGGGCATCGTGGCCAAGCCGCGCCAGGATCGCTGGCATCAGGAGCCGACCGCCCTGCTCGGTGGCGTTGCCATCTGTGGGGCGTTTGCCATCGGCTACCTCTTGTTTGCCCCGGCAGTTGCCGGGGCGAGACTGATTCTCCTCGCGGGCACACTCCTCTTCGCGGTGGGGGTGGTCGACGATCTCATCCAGGTCAAGCCGTATGTGAAGCTGGTCTTCCAGCTCGTCGCGGCCGCGGGGATTGTGTACTTCCGCCTCGTGCTGCCGTGGACGACCTCGACTGCCATCAATGACCTGCTCACGATCTTCTGGCTGGTGGGCATTACCAACGCCATCAACCTGCTCGACAACATGGACGGCCTGGCAGGCGGCATCGCGTTCATCGCGTGCCTGTCGCTGATGATTACGTTCCAGTTGAGCGGTCAGTCCGGCGAGGCCGTGCTCGCGATGCTGCTTGCCGGGGCGGTGCTCGGGTTCCTCGTGTTCAACTTTCATCCAGCCAGCATCTTCATGGGCGACGGCGGCGCGCTCTTTCTGGGCTTCGTCCTGGGAGGCCTGTCGCTCGTCAGCGACTACGGCCGGTCTCGAAACCTCGCCGCGGTGTTCTTGACGCCCGTCCTGATTCTGCTGCTGCCGATCTTCGACACGTGCCTCGTGACGGTGACGCGCAAGCTGTCAGGACGGCCCGCGTCCCAGGGCGGCCGCGACCACAGCTCGCATCGTCTTGTCGCGCTCGGCGTGTCGGAGCGGCAGGCGGTCCTGACGATGTACGTCGTGGCGGCGTTTTCGGGTGGACTCGCGATCGTGGTGCGCCTCATCGGGACCGAAGTGCTGTTCGCCCTGATTCCGGCATTCGCGGTCGCGTTCGTGCTCGTGGGGGTCTACCTGGGCAAGGTTCGAATCGAGGCCGAAGGCGCCGCGCCGCCACATGCCGTCATCAACGCCATTGCGAACTTCTCGTACAAGCGCCGCGTCTTCGAGATCCTGCTGGACGTCGTCCTGGTCGTGCTCGCGTACTACGGCGCCTATCTGCTGCGCTTCGACCCGCCATTCCCGCCGATGCAGATCCGGATCTTTGCGCAAACCGTTCCACTGGTGATCGTCGCCCAGATGCTGTTCTTTCTCTGGGGTGGCGTCTACAGCGGCATCTGGAGCTACGTCGGCATGGACGACCTGATCGTCATCGCACGATCGGTCGTAGGCGGCACGGCGGCAAGCGCGTGTCTCATCTTTCCGCTGTACGGCTACAGGGGGCCGTCGGGCGCTGTGTTCGTGCTCGACGCGCTGCTCCTGCTCGTGCTGATCGGCGGAACGCGCGCGTCGTTCCGGCTCCTTCGAAGCGTCATCGTGCGGACGCGAGTCCACCACCCCGACTCGAAGCCGGTCGTGATCTACGGCGCCGGAGACGCGGGGGCCATTCTCGTGCGCGAGCTGATGAACAACCCGAGCTATCGCTACGTGCCGATCGGCTTCATCGACGATGACAAGCGCAAGGCGGGACGCCTGCTGCACGGGTGCCGGATCTTTCCGCGCGCGAAGCTGCCGGATCTGATTCGCGCGCACGGCGTGAACGACATCCTCATCTCCAGTGCCAAGGTACCCGAAAGCGTCCTCGACGATCTGCGAGGGTTCGGGTTGCGCACGCGCAAGATGAGCATCCACATCGAATAGCGTGTTTGCCATCCAGCCGCTCTCGGGCACGGGCGCAAAAGCGTGCCTCGATCCGATTCAATGAATTGAATCGATCTCATCGATCGAAAGCCTCAACCGCGGACGCCGAGAGCGCGGAGGAACGCCGTCGCTTTCAGGGTCTCCCTGTGCTCCGCGTGCTCTGTGGTGGGTGCTTTTTTGATGCCGGATTCAGGTGTGTCCATTGATCCCAAAGTCCGCCGATTCGGAAATCAATGAATCAAGGGGTCAATGAGTCAATGCGAGGCGAAGCCGCGTCATAGACACATGGTCTTCATCAATCTCCTGTCCGTCACCCTTGCCTGGGGTGTCTTGTCGTTCGGTGCCGTGTATCCGTGGGGATACTGGCCGCTGGTCGGCGCGTGCGCCGTGCTCGGCGGCGCCGGGCTCGCGTCGGCCAAGGGCATTCGTTCGAATGCCACGCCGCGGGGTCTCACGATCATGCTCGTCGTGATCGGCGCGCTCGTGCTGCTCCAGCTCGTGCCGCTCTCGCAGGCCACCATCCAGCGCGTCAGCCCGGCAACCGATGCGTTTCTCAGGCGGTACGATCTCGCCTACGCGACGTCCCTGCTCGGTGGCATCCTGCCGACACACCCGATTTCGATTCGCCCGCAGAACACGTGGGTGGGATTCGCGTTCCTCGCCGGCTTCGGGGCGCTGTTGCTCGGGACGACGCGGATGCTCTCGCGGGTGGGAACCGGCGCTCTCGTCAGGCGGTTGATCCTTCTTGGATGTATCGTCGCGACGATCGGCATCGTCCACAAGGCGTCGGGGTCCCGGAAAGTGTACGGCTTCTGGCAGCCCTATGACTGGCAGGACATCCCGAGCATTTTCGGCCCGTTCGTCAACCGCAACCACTACGCCGGCTGGATGATGATGACGCTGTCGCTGGCTTTCGGGTATCTCGCGGCCCGCGCGTCCGAAGCTGAAGGTGGGCGTACGACGACAGGCCTGCGCGAGAGAATCCTGTGGCTGGCCTCCGCCGAAGCCAGCCGTCTGGTGGCGGTCGCTCTCGCGCTGTTCGTCATGGGGCTGTCGCTCGTTTTCACCATGTCGCGTGCCGGCATTGCAGGACTTGCCGTGTCGGTCGTCGTCATGGGATGGGCGATCGTTCGCAAGCAGACCGGCGCTGTGCGTCGCGGCATGATCGTCGCGTATCTCGCCTCGCTCATGGTAGTCGCGCTGGGATGGGTGGGCGTCGAAGCCATCGGCGCACGCTTCGCTGCCGTGCCCGGATCGAGCTTCGGGGATCGATTAGGTCCGTGGCACGGCGCCCTGACTGTCATACGTGATTTTCCGCTCGTCGGGACCGGCCTCGGCACGTTTGCCGTCGCGATGCTCGTCTATCAGCCGCTCGACGTGAGCAGTTACTGGTCGTTCGCGCACAATGACTACCTCCAGCTCGTCGCCGACGGTGGCCTCCTGCTGGGAGTTCCCTCTGTGGTCGCGCTGGCGCTGTTCGTGCGGGAAATCAGGCGGCGGTTCCAGGAAGGCACTGACGATCCGCGAACGTACTGGACACGCGTGGGCGCCGTCACGGCCCTCATTACAATCGGGCTTCAAGAGTTGGTCGATTTCAGCCTGGAGATTCCCGGCAACACCGTGCTCTTTGCCGTTGTGGCGGCTATTGCGATGCATCGGCCGGCCGCCAGGCACCTGACACGTGCCGCGTCTCCGCCGCCGGCGAAGCTCCGACGGTCGCTTCGTGGCCGTCCGGGCCCGCGGTCCGTTTAGTCCGACGTGCCAGGTTTAATCCCACCGCCTTTCAGGCGGTCGGCTTTCAGCAGGTCCGATACGATCGCCTGCTTCGGTCAGCCCCGCACGTCGGACTAGGTGGCGCACGAATGTGCGCCCTAGTAGGCTGGCTGCGCCAGCAGAATTCGTAAGGTTTTTGCGCGGAGCGCGCAGCGCTACGCGCCTACTGGGAGCCCGTTCACGGTTACTCAGACGGGCTCGTAACGAAGCTTCGCCTCAAACCGCCGAGTGAAGGCCCCGGGGGCGGAGCGACGAAGCTTCGTTACTAGGCGGCCGCTCCGCGGCCGCAGCTAAGACAGCTTCTAAAGCCGCACCGACGAAAACTTGCTTCACTTGTAAGGACATGGGCTTTAGAAGATGTCTAGGTGATGATCTGTGATGATCCC
>JACPPN010000343.1 GCA_016190995.1 Acidobacteriota bacterium
ACACGTGTGCGCACCGGCGTTCCAGTCGCGCACGCGCTGGATCAGCGGAATCGCCAGCCGCGTGGCGGTGTGCATCGGCAGGTGAAACGCGACCAGGCCGGCACTCGCGACCGCGCCCCGCTCGAGCGGCTGCTTCGCGGTGTCGAGGCACGTCACCTCGAACCCCGCGCGCCGCAACCACGCCGCCGGAGACGCGAGACCGAACGGCTGACGGCCGAGGTCGTACGTGGAGATCAGGACTACTTGCATACCCGATATCATTCTAGCTTGGACATGGAGATCCAAAGTCCAAGGTCCAAAGTCGTCGGAAAGTCCGGACGTCGGATGGTCGACTCTTGGACGACTTTGGACGTTGGACTGTGGACTTTGGACTTATTTGAGCGGCTCCAGCTGCTTCTCCGTCGGTGGCGTGGTCATGAGGCTGACGCCGATGAGCGTGCCGATTGAGACCACGAGCGCGGGATAGATGGTGGGGAGGCCGAGCGGATACACCGGGTCCCCTGCGGGCGTGGCGTTCAACATCGCCACGATCTCCCAGGCCAGCGTCGTCACCATCGCCGTGAAGATGGAGGCCACGCCGCCGAGCCGCGTGGCTCTCGGCCAGATGAAGGCGGCCAGCAGCGCCGGCGTGATCGCCGCGCCGTACATCGTGTACGCCCACAGCGCCATCGCCAGAATCGTCCGGAAGAAGCGCAGCGCGAGAAACCCCACCGCGCCGAGCAGCACAACCAGCAGCCGGGTATAGAGGAGGATCTGGCGGTCGGTTGCCCGAGGGTTGATGAAGCGCTGGTACACGTCACGGATCAGGTTTGTCGACGGCGTCAGCAGAAAGCTGTTGGCAGTCGAAACGATGATGGCCGCGGCGCCGCAGACGAGAAGGATGCCCAGCACCGCGGGAAGCGCCGTGACCGCCACGCGAATCACAATCGTCTCCGACTGGGCGATGTCAAGGCCCGGAATCGCGACGCTGCCGAACACGCCCACCGAGTCGATGAGGGTCTCGACGGCAATCGTCCCCCCGATCCATCCGACGACCGCCAACCGCGCGGCCCGCTCGTTGCGGGCCGAGAAGAACTTCTGGTACATGTTCGCTTCGCCGAGCAGCAGGAACATGGTCGGGAAGAAGAGGGCGAATGCCTCCTTCACCGGATCGAGCGTTCCGAAGAGCATCACCTGATCCGGGCGCAGGGCGCCCAGCGCGGCATCGATCCCTCCGGCGTGCGCGATCAGGTACGCGACGGCGGCGCCAACCCCGACCGTCATCATGAGTCCGTTCGCAACATCGAGATAGGCAATCGAGAGCATGCCGGCGAGCGCCGTGTAGACAACGCAGAAGGCCGCGGTGATGAGCGCCCCGACATTGGGATCGATGTCCGACACGAGGCTGAGCAGCCGGCCGCCCCCGCGAAACTGGTACGCGGCGATCGTCGCGTAGGCGATGACGGTCACGAGCGTACCGAGCACGCGCGCCATGGCGCCGTAGCGAAGCTCGAGAATGTCGGGAACCGTATAGAGCGCAATGCGCCGGACGCGCGGCGCGATGAAGTAGATGAGGGCGATGCCCAGCCACGCGCCCGCGGACTGCCACAGGGCGGGGAATCCGGCCCGGTACCCGAGGCCCGCCCCGCCAAACAGACTGCCCGATCCGATCCACGTCGCGAGCAGCGTGAATACCAGCACGCGCGCGGGCAGCGTCCGTCCCGCCACGAGGAAGTCGTCGCCGCTGCGGAGGCGACGCGATCGCCAGAGCCCGGCGCCGACGAGAGCGCCAAGATAGACGAGAATCGCGGTGAGATACATAGCCTGACTACAGATTGTAGTCGCAAGTCGCGACTCGAGACGCGAGATGCGACTCGGGACCCGGGACTCGGGCTGTCCGGGCACAGAAGGGCCGACCCTTACGACGCCACGACGACTGGGAGTACGATGCTGTTGGAAGTGAACGGTGATTTGCGGTGCAGGCCTCAGGAATGGCGCCCGACGGTTCTGAAGCTGGCACCAAGGATGATGCGCCACGAACCCTGGAGTGGATGATGTCGCTCAAGGACTACAAGGCCAGGCGCGACTTCTCGAAGTCGCCCGAGCCGACGGGAGACGAGCGAACCAGGCGCCTCAAGCGCGCAAAACACACCACCGGGCGCTTCTTCTGCGTGCAGAAACATCTAGCGAGTCATCTGCACTACGACTTCCGGCTCGAGCACAACGGTGTGCTGCTGTCGTGGGCGGTGCCGAAAGGACCGTCTCTCGATCCGAAAGACAAGCGGCTGGCGATGCAGACCGAGGATCACCCGCTGGACTACGGCATGTTCGAAGGCGTCATTCCCGAGGGATACGGCGCCGGCATCGTCATGCTGTGGGATCACGGAACGTGGACTCCAGAGGTGGACGACATCGATGCCGCGCTGGTGAAGGGGGATCTGAAGTTCAGGGTGAACGGGTACAAACTGAAAGGATCGTGGGTGCTCGTGCGGACCGGCGGGCGTGGGCGCGCGTACGGGGACGCACGAAGCTGGCTGCTCATCAAGCACCGCGATGATTGGGCCGGCCCGGTCGACATCACGTCGTTCGCGCCCCTGAGCGTCAAGGGCGGCGGTGAGTTCGAGGACATCCTGGCGGCGGACAATCCCGACGTGTGGAAATCCAGTCGTCCCGCCAAGGGCGGATCGGCAGGCGCGATGCTCGCGCAGATCATCGAACGCGCCGCCGAGATCAAAGCCGGCCGAAAAGGGCCGCCGCCCCCCACGCGCGGCCGGACGCGGAGCTCGAGGGCCGCACCCAAGAAAGGGAAAGGCGGACCAAGAAAGACGAGGAAGTGACCCGTCTGGAGTTTTCTCTGTGCGCTCTGCGTTCTCTGTGGTGAGAGAGCAACGCGGAGTTCTACTTGCGATAGTCCAAGGCCGGCTTGCGATCGCCAATCTGCGGCTTGTAGACGAACGTGCCGCGCTTCTTCTCGAACTCGGCACGCGCCCGCTGGACATGGGTCCCGTCGCTGAACAGATCAACGCCCGTCAACGCGAGCGTCTTCGCCGCGACCATCATGCCTTTCAG
>JACPPN010000369.1 GCA_016190995.1 Acidobacteriota bacterium
CCGGTTTGAACGACAGGTGCATTGAAGATCGAGTCCCGAAAACACAACGGTGTCGCGCAAGACGCGAGAGCTCAAACCCCCGGGGTGTGCGGCAGCAGCGCCTGGTGCGGGACACGCACCCCAACAGGACGCGCTTTCATCTCGGTGATGATGGCCGCCAGTTCTTCGGCAGCCGCCTGCAAGATCAGCTCTCCCTTCCGAGCGGTGGCCCGCGTCGGATCGCCCCGCACACCGTTGTCGGTAACCGTACTCCAGTATTCGGTCATGTGCACGGCGTTCCGGAAATTCGGCTGGGGCGGACGGCCCAGCATGTCTCTCCAGAAGTGCGGCGAGACCGAAGCTTTGCGATCCGGTTCGGCCCGGGCCATGTCGACGAATTCTCCCGCCACGGCCAAGTACATCGACGTTTCTGCCTCGCACGCGTGCGAGATGACCGGGGTTTCGCGAACGGCATTGAACACCTCGCGGACGCGCGTCAGCTCCCACCAGGACACCGCGCCGCAGTGCACGTGCGGATGATCGACAATCGTCAGGCGCGCCGCAAGATCGACAATGGGCGCATTGCTGCCGTGGCCGTTCACCAGCAGCAGCTTGCGGAACCCGTGATGAACCAGGCTGCCGGTGATGTCCCGCAGGTAGTGGACGAAGGTCTGCCACCCAATCGTCACGGTGCCGGGAAAGTCGAGGTGATGCGGACTGTAGCCATGCTCGACGCATGGAAACAGAACGACCTCGTCCGAAACCAGCTCCGCGGTCCGGCGGCAGACCGCCGAAGCGATCACGACGTCGGCATCGATTGGCAGGTGCGGTCCGTGGTCTTCGTGCGTCGCCACCGGGATCACCACGAGCTTGCCCGAAACGGCGGCATCGTTCACCTCGGGCCACGTCAGCTTTTCGAAGCGATAGGGCGCGTGGCTATCCATCGAGCTCCTCACGAGGTCGCCTGGCCGGCGGGGCAGGGGGCGAGAGCGCCTGCGCCTTGCGGCGACCGCAATATCCCTTCGTGCGTGCTGTTGGGAGCAACGGAGACGTAGCGGCGTCTTGCCGCCGGGAGTACCTAGTCAGGGACCACGCTGAATGTCAAGAAGCAAATGGAGTCCGGACACAACCCTGCTACAAATCCGCCAGCACGTTCAGCAGACGCGACACGTCGGTGCTGCTGTTGTAAACGTGGGTGGAGACGCGAACCCGGCCGTAATCGTTCCAACACAGCACGCCGCGCTGGGCCAGTCGATCGTTCATGGCCTTCGGGTGGTCGGTGACGAAGCACGTGTTCCCGGAGCGTGCGCCGGGATCCTGCGGCGAAATCACCCGGACGCCCAGGTTCGCCAGGCCGGTGGCGGCCTGCTCGGCGAGCGCGAGGGCGTGGGCCTGCACGCGGTCCATCCCGATGCCGAGCAGCACCTCGAGGGCCCACCCGAGGTGCAGGACAACGAGCATCGCAGGGTTGCCCGGCTCGAGTCGTTCGGGCATTGGTTTCTCGGGCACTTCACGCTGGCGCTCGAACCCGTCGGCCGACATCAGATTCAGGTTGTGCCAGCCGAACGTTGTCGCATCGGTCTGCGCCTCGGCCCGCTCACTCATGTAGCAGGGCGCCACGCCATGCGTCGCGAGCATCCACTTGTAGCTGCTGCTCACCGTGAGATCGGTGAGGGCGGCCGGAACGCTCAGAACGCCGGAGGAATGTGTTGCGTCCACGGCCAGCAGCGCCCCGCTACGGCGCGTCCCGTCCGCCAGGCGCGGGAGATCGAGACACTGGCCCGTGAAAGGGCTCACGTGGCTCACAGCCACCACACGCGTGCGCGAGTCCACAGCGGCGAGCAGATCGCATTCGTGCACGACGAAGCCGCGATGCGGCACGAGCCGCACGTCGACGTCACGCCGGAGCAGCTGGCGCCACGCATACGCCACCGACGGATACTCGATGCTCGTGCTCACGACGTTATCGCCGGGCCGCCAGTCGAGGCCGCGCGCGAGCCAATTCATGCCTTCGGTGGCCGAGGGCAGAAACGCCACCCGGTGCGGCGGAACCCCCCACAACTGGGCGATACGCAGGCGGCACCGCTCGCCGCGCGCGTAGATCTCGGCCCGGCCCTTGGGACCGGCGCTCTTCAGCCGCGCAAATTCCGCGTAGACCGCGTCGTGACTCTTCAACCACGGCGCCTCCCCGCCGGCACACAGGTGCGTGACGGCGTCCAAGCCGACGAAATCATCCGGAGAGAGAAGAGGATCGATTCTCATTCGAGCCTGACCTTCCGTATCGCCCTCGAGATCTTAGACGAAGGAGTGAAAGATCGGGAGAGGCGCCTGAACGCACGAGAGCCCGGCGGGCTCCTGCCCGCCGGGCTCTCGTGCGTTCAGCGCGCGGCTTTGTTGCTGCTACCGCAGCGTAAACGTCAGCTCAATCGTGACGATGACCGGTACAGGCTGGCCGAAGCGCGTGCCTGGAATGAAACGCCACGCCTTCGCGGCCCTCACCGCTTCCTGATCCAGCCCGAACACCGGGTCGAGCGACTTGATCACCTCGACCTTCCCGACCGTTCCGTCGGGCAGCACTATCGCTTCGAGCCAGACCGTGCCCTGGACTTTCGCGCGCATCGCTTCTGCGGTGTACTGCGGCTTCACCTCCCGTAGCACGCGCGGCAGTTCCACACCATTGCCGGGCCGGTAGGCCCCCCCGCCGGTGCCACCACCCCAACCCGGTCCGAGCCCCGACCCCTCACCCGGACCGATTCCTGTCCCGGTACCCGTCCCCGCCCCACCTCCGGTGCCCGACCCCTGAGACAACGAATTCGAGGCCGATGTCCCTTCGAGCGCACCCGGCAGCGACTCTTCAGAAGAAGCAAGCGGCTTCGCCGGAATATTCATCTTCTGTTCGGCCGGCGGTTCTTCTTCAGGCTTCGGCTTCCGCGCTTCAAGCTTCGGCGGCTCTGCAACCGGCACGGTAATCTTTTCTTTTCCTGGCAGCTCCGCCTTTCGCGGAGGCTCAGGAGCACGATTTCCACCGCCGCCGCCACCGCCGCCAGGGCCCGGCGCCGGCAACCACACGATGTTGTAGTTTTTCAGGTCCGGAAGAAGCCGGGTGGAGCTGGCGTCGGGCATGTTCCGCGCAACGAACACCAAGAGCAAGAACACTGCGACGTGCGTGACGACAGACGCACCCAGCGACCCACCGAGGCGTTTCTGCCGCTGTTCGAACAGAAACGCAACCTCGACATCACCTCGAGGGGACCAGACGTGCATACCCGAACCCGATTCTTCAGAATGGTTCGGAATCGGCTGATTCATTGGTCAGACTGCTTCAGGGTTGTCTTATTGTCGCCGACAAACATGCGCCCTCGCAACTGCAAAAAAAGTGCCTCGGCCGTCGTATCGGCAATCACCGATTCCATCGTAGGGAAATCCTCACGGTTCGTCGGATCTGTTCCACTCTCGTAAGCAGCCTGTGTCGCTTCCCGCGGGAGCCGGCAGACCCCGGCGCGCTCGGGCAGCCATGAGAACCGATTAGACCCGACCCGTCCACGCGCCGATGGCGGCGTTGCCGCCGCCGTACGCGTGAAGAACGGCCAGCGCGTCGGCCGCACGCGGTTCTGTTCGAACAGCCACGAGCACCCCGCCTCGGGCGGTCAGGGTCTCGAAGATATAGCCATCGTGCGCCTGAAAGCCGACACGCCGCATGTTGGGGGCCATCCCGGTCTTCGCAAGCTCTGCATTGCCACCGATGGCTTCGACGAGCGGCCCCTTCGCCACGACCGTGCCGACGCCCTGCACCTCCAGACGCTCTGGCGGCCCGACCAACGCGCGATCAATCAGTCCGGCGGCCTCCGGAGTATCCCGGGCGATGACGCTGAGCGATTCGACCGGAAAGTCGTGATGCTTGAGCGCATTGAGGCCGCGCTCTGCCCACTGTGCGTCCTGAAAGACCCCAACCGTGAAACGGCCAGTTTCCATGTCACTCCCAATGCGCGATCTCGATTTGAAGGGCGCCGCTTCGTTCGAGTGTCACCCGAACCGTCTCGACATCCAAAGCGATGGCATGGACGCCGAACAGCAGTGCCCCGTGCCGAACATACCGCTCGAGATCTTCTGCACGGTGGCGAGCAATGCCGGCCCGCTGGAGGATTTCCACGATACCGCCTGCTGCGTGTCCTGCGGCTTCGCCCAGCTCTGCCGCAAGCGGTCCGCCCATCACGGTTGGGCCGATCCCGGGCATCACGAGCGCAATGGCCGCTAGGATGTGCCCGCCGAGCTCGCCGAGCCGCGCCGCCGGTCGCGAGTCCTCGATCTCGACGCCCGGGGTGCCACCCAGCTCGCGTGCGAGCTGACCCTCTTCCTCGTGCGTTCGGGCAACGATGGAGAGGTGTTCGCGATCGACGCCGATCGCGCGCACGGCCTCGGCGGCGCCCGCGGCGGCGGCCCGATCTTGGAACAGGGCGAGGACGAGCGGATGCGCCATATCGTTACTGTAAACTAAACGCGCATAGCGCGTCAGCTTTCTGGCCACCCCATGCGCCTGGAGATCGCCATCGTAGGCGCCGGTCCCGCCGGATCCTGGGCCGCCTACCGGCTTGCAAGGGCCGGCGCGACTGTAACGATCTTCGATCACAGCCATCCACGCGAAAAGCCTTGCGGGGGAGGCGTAACCCACCGCGCCCTGGCATTGGTCTCGGGGGGAATTGGCGCTGCGATGCCGCCGGCCACCCCCATCCGGTCGGCGGTTTTCGAAGGTCTCGACGGTGTCCGCGCGACCGTCCCGATTGGAACGGAACGTCGTCACGACCCGCTCATCGTGGCGAGCCGGACCGGATTCGATACCGCGCTCCTCGAGGCAGCGATCGGTGCAGGCGCTCATCTGGCACGTGAGCGTGTCGTCGACGTTCAGGTCGCGCCGAGCGGCGTCACGCTCGGAACGCTGCGCGCGGCGTACGAGGCGTCGGTCGTCATCGGCGCTGACGGCGCAAACAGTCTCGTCAGACGGCGTGTTCTCTGTCCGTTCCGGCGGTCGCAGCTCTCGATCGGGACCGGCTATTTTGCGCGCGGCGTGACGTCGAGCGAGATGATCATCCGATTCGTTGCCGATCCGCCGGGCTACCTCTGGTCTTTTCCTCGACCTGATCATCTTGCCATCGGGGTCTGCGCGCAGGCGGATCGGGCGACCGCCAAGTCGCTGCGGGAGATCACAGCGGATTGGATACGCACGTCGGCCATTGCCCCGGCCGATTCGCTTGAACCGTACTCCTGGCCTATTCCCTCGATGACGGTCGCGGATTTCGATCGGGCGCTGTTCGAGGGTGACCGCTGGCTGCTGCTTGGCGACGCCGCAGGCCTGGTCGATCCGCTCACGCGCGAAGGCATCTACTTCGCCGTGAGCTCGGCTGACATGGCCGCGGCTGCCTTGGCCGGAACCCGCCGTCGAGGCGATTTCACGGACCGGGTTCGCGGCGAGATTGTCTGCGAGCTCCGCCGCGCGGCGGCGTTCAGAGACCGGTTCTTCCAGCCGCGTTTCGTTCGCCTCCTGATGAGGGCGCTGACCGAGAGCGAAAGCGTGCGGCTCGTGATGGCGGATCTGATCGCCGGCCGACAGCCGTACCGCGGCCTGAAGACGAGGCTGCTCGGAGCTCTCGAAGTCGGTCTCGCTTGGCGGCTGCTCCAGATGCGGTTGGCCCCCCCGTGATTGTCCCCCGCAGCCGCGAGCGGAACACCGGCGCCCCAGCGGCACAGCAGTGCGCCCAAGAAAGCCAACGAGCATCGTCTCTGTGTAATTCCGAGCGCGGGAGATCTCGGACGAGCTGCCCCTTCTCGTCGGTAACCGTCGCGTACACCTCGAC
>JACPPN010000353.1 GCA_016190995.1 Acidobacteriota bacterium
CGCGCCTAAGACAGCTCCTAAGGCTCAGGACAGAAAACTTGCTTCACCTGTCACCGTTCCGGCCTTAGGAGATGTCTAGCGTGAACCGGGGGGACGCCCACAGACCTTTCGGCCGGAACCCTTCAGCCGGACAGGATCTCGCGGTCGGCACAGCGCCCGACGGAAGGGATGAATACCCAACCCAAAAGCTTACCACCATCGGCGTGACGACGCTTCACCCTGCTGGGGCATCACTCGGCGGTGGTTCGAGCCGAAGCGTGACTGGGCCTGATCTTGACCGACGCGGGCCCAGTCGCATGTACTGCGTCAGGAGGCTCCTCAGATGGCCATGGTGTTGTCCCTCGTCCGCCAGCGCATTGTCTCGTGCAGCCGGTGTGCACGGCTGCGATCGTATTGCGAGCGCGTGGCGCGCGAGAAGAACGCGGCGCATCGAGACGAGCCGTACTGGGGTCGGCCGGTGCCCGGCTTCGGCGATCCCAACGCACGTCTGCTGGTCCTCGGCCTGGCGCCGGCGGCGCACGGCGCGAACCGCACCGGCCGCGTCTTCACGGGTGACGGCTCCGGCGACTTCCTCATGCGCGCGATGCATCGCGCCGGCTTCGCAAGCCTTCCGACCTCACGTGGCGTGGACGATGGACTGCTGCTCAGCGACGCATACATTTCAGCCGCCGTGCGCTGTGCGCCGCCCGACAACAAGCCGACGCGGGAGGAGCTGTCGAGGTGCCGCGAGCATCTCGTCGACGAGCTGGCGGCGCTGCCGAACGTGTGCGTCGTCGTCGCGCTCGGCCGGATTGCGTTCGACGCGTATCTGAAGATCGCCTCGGCCATCCGGCCTTTCCAGACGGCGCTGCCGGCATTTCGGCACGGCGAGGCGCATCCCATCGTCGCGACCGGCGTGACGCTGATCGCGTCGTATCATCCGAGCCGCCAGAACACCAACACGGGCAGGCTGACGCCCCAGATGCTGAACCAGGTTTTCCTCAAGGCGCGGCGGAACATCGATCGCGCCGCAGGCTGAATCACGAGAGGCATCATGCCGAGAACCGCCTTCTCCTCACTGCTGTGCGCCTCAACCCTGATCGGAGCGGCCGTCGCGCAAGTCGCGCCGGCCCGACACACTTCGATGCCAACCGCCGCCCAACTCGAACGAATGGCGGCGCGATTTGCGCCGACGGAAATCACTGCCGACCTCTCGAGCCTGCCCGAGTCGGAGCGCAGGGCGCTCGCCAAAATGGTCGACGCCGCCCGGATCATCGACGGGCTGTTTCTCACGCAAGTCTGGGCCGGCAACGAGTCGCTGCTGCTGCAGCTCGCGCGCGACACCAGCGCGCTCGGTCGCGCCCGCCTGCACTATTTCCTGATCAACAAGGGCCCGTGGTCGCGGCTCGATCACAACACCGCGTTCCTCCCTGGCGTGCCGGAGAAGCCGGCGTCGGCGAACTTCTATCCGACCGATGCCGCGAAGGACGAGATCGGCCGGTGGTTCGACTCCCTGACCGGCGCCGAGAAGGTGCAGGCCACCGGCTTCTTCACGGCGATTCGCCGGCGCGGCGATGGCGGGTTTCACGCGGTGCCGTACAGCGTCGAGTACCAGGCGCCGCTCGCCCTCCTCGCGGCACGGCTGCGCGATGCCGCCGCGCTGACCAGCCAGCCGACCCTCGCGCGATACCTGAAGACGCGCGCCGACGCGTTGCAGTCCAACGATTACTACGACAGTGACGTCGCGTGGATGGAGCTCGATGCGTCGATCGAGCCGACGATCGGCCCCTATGAGGTGTACGAGGACGAATGGTTCAACGCGAAAGCGGCATTCGAGGCGTTCATCACGATTCGCGACGACGCCGAGACGACGAAGCTGTCCACGTTCAGCTCGAACCTGCAGGAGCTCGAGGATCACCTTCCGATCGACGCGACGTATCGAAACCCCAGGCTCGGCGCACTCGCCCCGATTCGCGTGGTCAACGAGGTTCTCGCCTCGGGAGACGGCAACCGCGCCGTCCAGACCGCCGCCTTCAACCTGCCGAACGATGAGCGCGTCGTGAAGGAGAAAGGCTCGAAGCGCGTGATGCTGAAGAACGTCCAGGAGGCGAAATTCAGACAGGTGCTGGTGCCCATCTCGAAGGTTGCGCTGCCCGGAGGCGACCAGGCAAACGTCTCGTTCGATGCGTTCTTCACGCACATCCTGATGCACGAGTTGATGCACGGCCTGGGCCCGCATCAGATCAGCGTTGGCGGCCGGGCGACGACGGTCCGACAGGAGTTGAAGGAGACCTACAGCACGCTGGAGGAAGCCAAGGCCGACATTTCGGGTCTCTGGGCCCTGCAGTACCTCGTGGATCGCGGTGCGCTCGATCGGGCCTTCGAGAGGACGATGTACACGACATTCCTGGCGTCATCGTTCCGTTCCATCCGGTTCGGGATTACCGAGGCGCACGGCCGCGGCATCGCGATTCAGGTGAACGCTCTCCTCGATGCCGGCGCGTTTCACGGCAACCCCGATGGAACGTTCGTGGTGGACGCCGCCAAGATCAAGCACGCGGTCGCGGGCCTCACGCGCGAGATCATGACCATCCAGGCCGAGGGGAGCTACGGGAAGTCGACGGATGTGCTGAAGCGTCTGGGGATCGTCCGGCCGGAGGTCCAGCGCCTGCTCGACAGGCTCGAAGGCGTCCCGGTCGATATCGAGCCGATCTTTAGAACGGCGGACGAGCTTCAGGGGATGAAGGACGAGAACAAGTAACGAAGCTCCGCCTGAACGAACCCACCGCCTGAAAGGCGGTGGGTTCAGACCTGGCACGCGGGCGCTGAAACCGACGAGCGAGAACCATGCGGTGGGGGCGAAGCTTCGTGACCAAGCGGCCGCTCAGCGGCGCGCGTCGACGATCTGCCGCGCCAGATCGGGCCGATCGGTGATGAGCGCGTCGACACCCCACTCGAGCAGCCGGTGCATGTCAGGCGCCTCATTGATCGTCCAGACCTGCACCGGCAGGCCGGCGCGGTGCGCATGTCTGATGAAGCGCGGTGAGACGATTCGTCTGCCCTTCACGATTTCCGGCACCTGATACGCGCGGTACGCCGCACGCGTGATGGGCCATCTCACGCGCGATCGATAGAGCGCCAGGCGCGTTTCCTCGCGCGAGGCGCTCGTGGCAATCTGCGGCTCGTAGCGGCGCGCGGCGAGCAGCACGAATAACGGAAAGGCGCCGAGGCACACGCGATCGACCGCGCCCGCCGCGCGCACCTCGTCGATCACGGCGCGCGCCAGCGCCGCCACGTCGCACTTCATCTCGATGATGAGGCGGCGATCCCGATAACGGTCGAGGACGGCGCGAAGCGTGGGAATTCCGATTCCGCGGCCGCGAAGCGGGTATCCCTCGGCGGCGTTGAAGCGATAGGCCGCGTCCACGCCCGCGAGCTCCCGCGCGGTCAGGTGGTCGACCCGACCGCTCGCGCTGGTCGTCCGGTCGAGCGTCGGATCGTGATGGACGACCGCGGTGCCGTCGCGCGAGAGACGCACGTCGAGCTCGAGGCCATCGGCGCCCGCCTCGAGCCCTCGTTCGAAGGCGGGGAAGGTGTTTTCGGGCGCGAGCGACGCGCCGCCGCGATGGGCGAAGACCAGCGGCCGCGAAGATGCGGCATCCGCCCAGATCGGCTGCCCGCGGGTCTGTGGTCCGCCACCGGTCATGGTCCCGAGCGATCGCGGCTTGACGTTTCCGTTGGGACGAGGTGGTAAGATGGCCGTATGCGCCATCCGACAACGCTGGGGGAACTGCGTCGTGCCGTCGGCGAGGGGCGCGTTCCGCGCCGCGCGGTCAAGAGCGAGGCTCGCGAGAATCTGATTCGCAAGCTCCACGCCGGCGACACGCTCTTTCCCGGAATCATCGGCTACGAGGAGTCGGTCGTTCCGCAACTCGTCAACGCCATTCTCTCACGTCACAACTTCATCCTGCTCGGGCTGCGCGGCCAGGCGAAGAGCCGCATCCTGCGATCGCTGACCGATCTGCTCGACGACCGGCTGCCGGTCGTGCCCGGCTGTGAGATCAACGACGATCCGCTCGCGCCCGTCTGCGCCGCCTGCCGGCGCCGCATCGCGGAGGAGGGCGACGGCATGCCGATCGCCTGGCTGTCTCCGAGCGCGCGCTTCGTCGAGAAGCTCGCCACCCCCGACGTGACGATTGCCGACATGGTCGGCGATATCGACCCGATCAAAGCCGCGCGCGACGGCCTCTCGCTCTCCAACGAGCTGACGATGCACTACGGCCTGCTCCCGAGAGCCAATCGCAGCATCTTCGCGATCAACGAGCTGCCGGACCTCGCCGGGAAGATTCAGGTCGGTCTCTTCAACATCCTCCAGGAAGGTGACGTCCAGATCAAGGGCTATCCGCTCCGCCTGCCGCTCGACGTCATGATGGTCTTCACCGCCAACCCCGAAGACTACACGGCGCGCGGCAAGATCATCACGCCACTCAAGGATCGCATCGGCTCGGAGATCAGAACTCACTATCCGACGACCCGCCAGCACGCCATGAACATCACGGCGCAGGAAGCCTGGGTGAATCGCGCCACCAACGGCGGCGCCTCCTGCTCCAACTGCGTCATCCCGCAGTACGTGCGCGAAGTGATCGAGGAAATCGCGTTCCAGGCGCGCGGCGATCAGAAGATCGACAAGCGCTCGGGCGTCAGTCAGCGGCTGCCGATCACGTGCCTCGAGAACGTCATCTCGAATGCCGAGCGCCGGGCGCTCGTGGCGAGCGAAGACGTCATCGTCCCGCGCATCACCGACGTCTATGCGTCGTTGCCCTCCATCACCGGCAAGTTCGAGCTCGAGTACGAGGGCGAGCTGCGTGGCGCCGATGCCGTCGCGCGGGAGCTCATCCGGTCGGCTGTCGCGAACGTGTTCGGCGGATACTGCGACGACATCGATCTGCGACGCGTCATCGAGTGGTTCGATCTCGGCGGGTCGCTGCAAGTCGGCGATTCCTCGTCCGCAGCAGAGCTGGTGGAGCAGGGTCACGACGTGCAGGGGCTGCTCGACGCGGCGACGCACATCGCGCGGCCCGACGCCTCGAGCGCCGAGATGGCGTCAGCCATCGACTTCGTGCTGGAGGGTCTCTACGCCCAGAAGAAAATCAGCCGGAGCGATCAGTACCGGTATCAGGCGGGCGAACCGCCGCGGCGCGTCCGGTCGCAGGACGCCGCCTTCGACACGGGGGTTCAAGTTCCCGGCAAGAAGCGCTACTACAATTGAGAGACCCATGCATTGGACCGCTATACGGTGCCTTACGAGGATTTTGTTCTTGTTGTGGGCACGGCGCATGGGGAAGCCAGGCGCCGGGCACTGCGCAACGCCGTATAGCGGTCTTGGTTCAGTGAACGCTTTTGATTCAGGGCTGGGCCATCGGTCAGGAACGGTGCGGTACACGTATTCGAAGTTCATCGATGACGATCTGGCCGGGCTCGATCTCGAGGAGCTCGTCGCGAAGCTGTCTGGCCTCTTGCTGTCGAGTGGCTTCAACGATCCGTACGGCGCCGCCTACGCCGGCGGCGAGGAGCGCACGCTCCAGGCGCTCCACGACGCGATTCTGGATGCGATGCTCAACGGCGGTCTCCTGCCGCCGGATACCATCGAGAAGCTGCTCGGCGATCCGGCCGATGCGGATCAGGCGGACGCGCGCTCGCTCCTCGAACAGCTGATTCAGCACGTCATCGAGCGCCTGGACGAGCAGGGCTACATCATCGCTGCGCCGGACGTCGAGGGCGAGCGCGATCGGCGCGCGCAGGGAGGCCCCGGAGATCGCATGGGCGAGGATGCCCCGCCCATGACGTTCGAGGTCACCGACAAGAGCCTCGACTTCCTGGGGTATCGCGCGCTGCGGGATCTGCTTGGTTCTCTCGGCAAGAGCAGCCTCGGGCGGCACGATACGCGGGAGCTGGCGACGGGCGTCGAAGCGGACGGATCGTCGAAGCCGTACGAGTTCGGCGATACGCTGAATCTGGACGCGAGCGGCACCATCTTGAACGCGGTCCGTCGCAGCTCGGTGGCCGGTGAGCCGGTCGCCTCAGGCTCCGGGGATCGACCGGTGATCGACGTGTCGTACGAGGACCTGATGGTCGCGCAAGGGGAATATCAGAGCTCGTGCGCGACGGTCCTCATGCTCGACTGCTCGCACAGCATGATCCTGTACGGCGAGGATCGCTTCACGCCGGCCAAGCGGGTGGCGCTCGCGTTGGCCAATCTCATTCGTACGCAGTATCCGGGGGACGGCCTGCACGTCGTCCTGTTCCACGATTCTGCCGAAGAAATCCCGCTGCGCCAGCTGGCGCGCGTCCGTGTCGGTCCCTACTACACGAACACGCGCGAGGGCCTGCGGCTCGCGCGCCGGATTCTCGATCGCCAGAAGAAGGACATGCGGCAGATCGTCATGATCACCGACGGCAAGCCATCCGCCCTGACGCGTCCCGATGGACACATCTACCGCAACGCGTTCGGCCTCGATCCCTTCATCGTGTCCGAGACGTTTGCGGAGGTCGCCGCGTGTCGCAAGGGCGGGATTCTGATCAATACCTTCATGCTGGCGCGGGACCACGACCTCGTCAGCTTCGTCCGCAAGGTCGCCGAGATCTGTCGCGGCAAGGCGTACTTCACGACGCCGTACACGCTGGGCCGCTACGTGTTGATGGATTACATGGACAAGAAGACGAAGACGATTCACTGAACGTCGGTTCGCGGAAACGAAGGCTCCCAGGTTCCGGGTGCCAGGTGCCAGGTTCACTTTCACGGGTTCTCAGCTTTCCGCGGTTCCGGGTTCGAATCAATGTTGCCCTTGAAGCTGCCAATCTTTCCGCTGCCGGACGTCGTGCTGTTTCCGAATGTCTTTCTGCCGCTGCACATTTTCGAGCCGCGGTATCGGGAGATGGTGGCCGACGCGATTTCCGGCGACCGCATCGTCGGGATGGTGCTCCTGAAGCCGGGCTGGGAAGCCGACTACGAAGGACGCCCGCCAATCTACCCCATCGGATGCGCGGGCCTCATCACCCACGCCGAACGGTTGCAGACCGGCCGCTACAACATCATTCTGCGCGGACTCGAAAAATTCCGCATCCTCGGCGAAGAGCCATCGCATGCCTATCGCGTCGGGATCGTCGAGACGGTCAACGAACCAGTGGGCGATGCCGAGCACGGCGGCATTCGAGACCAGCGGCGGCGCCTGGAAGCGCTGATCGTCCCGTCAATCGAGGGGGCGACCGCGGATCTCAAGGTGCCGCCCGCGATGCGCGACGAAGATCTCGTGAACGCGCTTGCCCAGCACCTGGCGTTCGAGCCGGTCGAGAAACAGGCGCTGCTCGAGTGCGACGGCACGCTGGCGCGGTGCAATTCGCTGATCGACTTACTGGAGATGAAGGTGATGGTCGCGCGCAGCGCGTGGCCCACGCGCGGGACGCACTGACCGGATCTCTTCTCGGTCCGAGTCACGAAGCTTCGTCGCCCCGCCCCCGGGGCCCTTCACTCGGCGGTTTGAGGCGAAGCTTCGCTACGAGCCCGTCCGAGTCATGCCTGAACGGGCTCCTAGTAGGCGCGCTGCGCGCGCGAGATGTTCGAAAGCATTGCCGTTTCTGCCGGCGAAGCCGGCCTACTAGGAGCGTGTTCGGGTTACTCAGACACGCTCCTAGGCAGCGACACGGCCACCCATCAGGACTCGGTGGCTGCCACTCTCCGGCCTTCCCTGCCGAGTGTCTTCACGATCTCGGCGACGATGCTCTCTCCGTGAGAGCGGCCGTTCTCGATGAAGATCAGCCCGCTTTGATGGCCTGACACGAGTGATCCGGCGACGTACAGGCCAGCGACGTTGGTCTCGAACGTGTCCGGGTCGTATTCCGGCGCGCACGTGTCCGCCATCACGTGAACGCCGGCGCGCGCGAGCAGGCTCGTGTCGCTGCGGTAGCCCGTGAGAAGAAAGATGCCGTCCGCCGGGATCTCGTCCCGGCTGTCTTCGCGCTCCACGACGACCGACGTCGGCCGAATCTCGGTGACCCGCGTGTTGAAACGCGCGGTGATGGACCCTTCCGTGATGCGGTTCTCGATGTCCGGCTTGACCCAGTACTTGACGGAATCGCCGAGCGCGGCATGACGGTGCACGATCGTCACGCGCGCGCCGGCGCGGTGGAGATCCAGCGCCGCCTCGGCCGCCGAGTTCTTTCCACCGACAATCACGACCGACTTGCGATAGAAGGCATGCGGATCAGTGTAGTAGTGGGAGACGTGCGGAAGATCCTCCCCAGGGACGCCAATGAGGTTCGGATGGTCGTAGCAGCCGGTCGCGAGCACGACCGACCGGGCATGCGTCACGCGCCGGACGCCGCGATTCGACCGGCACTCGACCGCAAGCAACGTGGATCCGGCCGGGTGCTCGCGTTCCTCGTACACGGCCGTCACTTCCTCGCCGAACGCGATATCCAGATCGTAGGTGTCCACGACGCGTCGATAGTAGCGAAGCGCCTCGAGGCGGGTCGGCTTCTCGTAGGGCGTTACGAAGGGAAGCGATCCGATTTCCAGGAGCTCGGGCGTCGTGAAGAACACCATGTTGGCGGGAAAATGGAAAATCGTGTTCACCAGCATGCCTTTTTCGAGCACCTGATAGTCGAGCCCCTGCTGCTTGGCCGAAATCGCCGCCGCCAAGCCGGCGGGGCCGCTGCCTACGATGATGAGGTCGCGTATCGTCATGTGGGTCGATCATATCAATCCAGCCCGACAGCAACGCTGCGCCTCCAACCGACCGGGACGAAAGCGCCGCGGCGCGTTAGCCACAGAGGTCCAGAGACACAGGAGAATCAGCCTGTTGATCTCCGTGGCCTCCGCGTGCTCTGTGCTGAACGCTCTTCTTGAGCAGTACAGGACAACGTGACAATGTCGCGGGTGGCGCCGGAGGGGGCCGGCCCGCAGGGCTGTCTTCCGTCACAGGAGCTTTTCGGCCCGAGGACCGGTCGGGCCCCCAGCGCGTGAGCCGACAGCCGAATCATGGCCGACCGCTTGAACGACTACCGCCTGAAAGGCGGTAGACTCCGGCGCACGACTGAAAGTCGTCCCGCGCCCCCTCGCGGTAGTCGTTCATAGGGCGCACATTCGTGCGCCACCTAGTCCGACGTGCGGGGCTGACCGAAGCAGGC
>JACPPN010000350.1 GCA_016190995.1 Acidobacteriota bacterium
CCGCCCGGCATCATCATCGACGAGGCCATCGAGCTGGCGAAGCGGTTCGGTGGCGGCGACTCGGCGCGATTCGTCAACGGCGTGCTGGACGCCATCCACAGGCACCTGCAGCAGATTGACATGTCCGGGCCGGAGACTAGAGGCGACCAACCTGTGACCCACGATGACACTCCAGGGACCTTACACAACACCGATCAGCTGCTCCAGCGACACGAGAATCTGCGCGCGCTGGCGCGCCTGGGTGTCGCGTTGTTTCCGCACCGATTCGATCGTACGCACACGGTGGCGCAACTGGTGCACACCTACGGCGAGACGCCGAAAGCGGAGCTGGAGCGCCAGCCGATCCAGGTTGCCGCAAGCGGCCGGATTCTCGGCATCCGCAGCTTCGGCAAGGCCAGCTTTCTGGTCCTGTCCGACGGCGAGGCGCGGATCCAGATCTACGTGCGTCAGGACTCGCTGCCCGAGCTCGACTTCGGAATCTACAAGCTGCTTGACCTCGGCGACTTCGTCGGCGTGCACGGCCGGCTGTTTCGAACCAAGACGAATGAGCTGACCATCTGGGCGGCGCGGCTGGAGTTTCTGGCGAAGTGCCTCATCCCGCTGCCTGAAAAGTGGCACGGCCTCACCGACATCGAGCTGCGGTACCGGCAGCGGTATCTCGACCTGATCGTCAATCCCGGCTCGCGCAAGGTGTTCCGGACGCGCAGCCGCATATTGGCGGCGATCAGGCAGTTCCTCGATGCCCGTGGCTATCTCGAGGTCGAGACCCCCATGATGCAGCCCATCGCCGGGGGCGCGCTGGCGCGTCCCTTCGTGACGCATCACAACGCGCTCGACATCGACTTGTACCTGCGCGTCGCGCCGGAGCTCTACCTGAAGCGCCTGACTGTCGGGGGCCTCGAGCGTGTCTATGAAATCAACCGGAACTTCAGGAACGAGGGGATCTCGACCGAGCACAATCCCGAGTTCACGATGCTCGAGTTCTATCAGGCCTACAGCGACTATCGCGATCTGATGACCATGACCGAAGAGCTGATCTCGGACGTCTCGCGGGCATCGATCGGGACGGAGCAGATCGCGTATCACGATCACGCGATCTCGCTCCGCCCGCCCTATCGCCGTCTTGCGTTGCGCCAGGCCGTCAGGCACGCGGCGTCCGAGCGCCTGGGTCGCGAGGTCGGCGACGGGGAGCTGCGATCGCGCGAGTCGGCGGCGGCGCTCGCCGCGCGCCTGGGAATCGAGATTGGGCCGGACGATGGCCCGGGCACGATTACGACCGTCCTGTTCGAGCATCTGGTCGAGCACTCGTTGGTCGAGCCGACGTTCGTCTACGACTTCCCGACCGAGGTGTCTCCGCTCTCCAAGCAGCGCGACGACGACCCCGACACGGTGGAGCGGTTCGAGCTGTTCATCGGGGGCATGGAGATCGCGAACGCCTTCAGCGAGCTGAATGATCCGGCGGAGCAGCGCCGACGCTTCGAGCAGCAGCTGCGGAACCGGCAGCGCGGGGATCTCGAAGCGCACGCGATGGATGAGGACTACATCCGCGCGCTCGAATACGGGCTGCCCCCGACCGGTGGCGAAGGCGTCGGCATCGATCGGCTCGTGATGCTCCTGACCGCCAGCTACTCGATTCGGGACGTCATTCTGTTTCCCTTGCTGAAGCCGAAAAGAGACCCGTGAAGCGGCGTCTGACGACGATGGAAGCCGGCTGAAGCGTCACGCGTCCACGTCAAGACCATCTGCACATCAAAGCGGCCATGGACCTTCCGTTCGAGCTGTACGTCGCGCTGCGCTACCTGCTCGCGCGTCGCAAGCAAGCGTTCATTTCGCTCATCTCTCTGGTGTCGACCCTGGGCGTGACAGTCGGAGTGATGGCGCTCGTGATCGCGCTGGCGCTCATGACCGGCCTTCAAGGCGAGCTGCGCGACCGCATCGTGGGCTCGGCGGCGCACATCTACGTCTGGAAAGTGGGCGAAGCGGGCATTGCCGACTATGAATCTGAAGCGGCGAAGTTGCGCGCGGAGCCGCACGTCGTCGGCGCGGCCCCGGCAATTCTCGGCAAGGCCCTCATCACCTCGAATCGCGCGGAGGCGTTCATCACGGTCAAGGGCATCGATCCGACGCTCGAGCGTTCCGTGACGGCGATCGACGCGGCCATGCGGTCCGGCAGCCTCGCCGCGCTGACCGCGCCACGGCAGACTGGGCTCGATGGGATCGTGATTGGCAGAGATCTCGCGACCCAGCTTGGCGCGTTCGTCGGCGACACGATCACGCTCCTGACGCCGCAGGGCACGCTCTCGCCGATGGGGATGCTGCCTCGCACGCGGCGCCTGCGCATCGTCGGGCTGTTCAGCCTCGGGCTCTACGAGTTCGACGCCTCCTACGGGTTCGTCACGCTCGCGGTCGCCAGGCGTCTGTTCGACAAGCATCTGGTCGATTTCATCCAGCTGCGCGTTGACGACATCTACGCGGCGCCGCGCGTCGCTGACCGCATCACCACCCGGCTCGGACGCGAGTACCTCGCCGAGGACTGGGCGGACATGAACCGATCGCTCTTCTCCGCGCTGTCGCTCGAGAAGATGGCCATCTCGATCACGATCGGCCTGATTGTCATGGTCGCCGCCCTGAACATCATTGCGTCACTCATCCTGCTCGTCATGGAGAAGAGTCGCGACATCGCCATCCTCAAGACGATGGGGGCCTCGAGCCGGCGCATCATGCGGATCTTCATGCTCGAAGGGCTGATTATCGGGTGCGTGGGGACGCTGATCGGTGCAGTGGGAGGCTACCTGCTGGCCTGGGTGCTGGATCGATACCGGCTCGTTCGCGTGCCGATGGACGTCTACCAGGTGTCCTACGTGCCGTTCAAGGTGCTGCCGCTCGACTTCACGCTCGTGGTCGTCCTGGCGATCGTGGTCTGTTTCGTCGCGACCATCTACCCGTCGCGGCAGGCCTCGCGTCTGGATCCGGCGCAGGCGCTGCGCTATCAATGAATCGATGAGCCAATGAACTCATGCAGGTGACGAAGCGTGGCGTTCCTCGAAGTTTCCAGCCTCCACAAGTCCTACCGCATCGGCGCAGCCACGCTTTCCGTCCTGCGCGGTCTCGACCTGTTGGTCGAGAAAGGGGAAATGCTGGCGATCGTTGGCGCCTCCGGCGTAGGGAAGAGCACGCTGCTGCACCTACTTGGCGGCCTGGACACGCTCGACGAAGGGACGATCCAGATAGGCCACGCCGATGTGGGCTCGCTTCCCGACGCCGACATCGTGGCCTTTCGCAACGCGCACGTCGGGTTCGTGTTCCAGTTTCACCACCTCCTGCCCGAATTCAGCGCGCTCGAGAATGCTGAGATGCCGCTTCGCATCGCCCGGCGGCCGCTGCCGGAGTCGCGCCTGCAGGCCAAAGCCCTGCTCGGCCGCGTGGGGCTCGGAGATCGCCTGACGCATCGTCCCGGCATGCTCTCGGGCGGAGAGCAGCAGCGCGTGGCCATCGCCCGCGCGCTCGTGATGCACCCGTCGTTGCTGCTCGCCGACGAGCCCACGGGCGATCTCGATGAGCACACCGCTGACGATCTCCATCTCCTGATTCGTGAGATGCATCGCGAGCACGGATTGACCTCGGTCATCGCGACGCACAATCCCCGCCTCGCGTCGGCCTGCGATCGCGTCCTGCGGCTTGCGGACGGCCGCCTGTGGGCCGCCTGACCCGCATTCCGTCCCCGAAATCCTGCCGGGCGTCGCTCGAAATCTGCCCCTTCGGCACGCCGGGGCCTCCGGCGCACTCGTCACACCCTTCGCCGCCACCGCATCGTGCTTGCCCGGCGGTTTGAGGCAGCGCTTCGTCACCTTCCTCGGGGAGGGCGCTCGTCTTGGACGCGCGCCCAAATCACGCCAAGTCACCGATTTAGCCAAACCGCGGTTGGACGACCATCGCCTTTGGCTCTATAATGCCCGTAGAATCTTCATCCCCCGATTCCTTTCGCGTAGGTAGCCCGGATGTTCGAGAGGTATACGGAACGAGCCCGCAGGGTTCTCTTCTTTGCGCGGTACGAGGCGAGTCAGCTCGGGAGCATTTCGATCGAGACCGAGCACCTCCTGCTCGGACTCATTCGCGAAGGGAAGGGTCTCACCAGCCGGATCTTTGCGCGATCCCACCTGTCGCTCGAGAGCATCCGGAAGGAAATCGAGGGACGGACGGTCTTCCGCGAGAAGGTGTCCACGTCGGTCGAGATTCCGTTCAGCGCTGAGACGAAGCGGGTCCTGCAGTTTGCGGCGGAAGAAGCCGATAGGCTGTTGCACAACTATATCGGCACCGAGCACCTGCTGCTCGGCATTCTCCGCGAAGAGCGGTCGGTCGCGGCCTCCATCCTCATGGAGAAGGGCATGCGACTCAACACCGTCCGCGAGGACATCGTCCAGTTGCTGAACGAGAAGACGACGCTCACGCGGGTCAAGGACACGCCGCTGCTGGCCGAGTTCAGCCGCGATCTGACCGAGTCGGCGCTGAAGAACCAGCTCGACCCTCTTGTCGGGCGTCACAACGAGCTGGAGCGCGTTCAGCAGGTTCTCTGCCGGCGTACGAAGAACAACGCGGTTCTCATCGGCGAGCCGGGGGTGGGCAAGACAGCCATCGTGGAGGGGCTCGCGCAGAGAATCGTCTGCGGCGATGTGCCGCATTTTCTGGCCGACAAGCGCATTCTTGCGCTGGATATCTCGCTGATTGTCGCAGGGACGAAATATCGCGGGCAGTTCGAGGAACGGCTCAAGGCGATCATGAAGGAGCTCACCGAGAACCCGAACATCATCGTGTTCATCGACGAGCTCCATACGCTGGTGGGAGCCGGCTCGGCGGAGGGGTCGCTCGACGCGGCGAACATCCTCAAGCCCGCGCTCTCGCGCGGCGAGATCCGCTGCATCGGCGCCACCACGCCGTCGGAATACCGCAAGTACATCGAGAAGGATCGCTCGCTCGAGCGCCGGTTCCAGGCCGTCAAGGTGGATCCGCCGACCGAACGGGAGACGATCGAGATCCTGATGGGCGTGAAGGACCGGTACGAGTCGTTCCATCACGTCGAGTTCATCCCCGAGGCCATTGAAGCGGCGGTGTTTCAGTCGAGCCGGTACATCACGGACCGCTTTCTGCCCGACAAGGCGATCGATCTCGTCGATGAGGCCGGCGCCCGCGCGAAGCTCCGCGAAGCGGGTTACAGCGAGGAGTTCGGGGAGATCAACCAGCGGATTCGCGTCGCGGTCGAGCAGATGGAAGGCGCCGTGTCCCAGAAGGACTTCGAGAAGGCGCAGTACTACCGCGAGCAGGAGGTCATCGCGCGCGAGAATCTCCAGTTCGTGCGGGAGAAGTTCGACGTCAAGTCGAGCACGCGGCGCGTGTTCGTCGGCAAACAGGAAATCGACGAGGTCGTGTCGAAGTGGACCGGCGTCCCGCTCACCTCGATCAACCAGGATGAGAGCGACAAGCTCCTGCGCATGGAAGAGGAGCTCCATAAGCGGGTCGTCAGCCAGGAAAAGGCGATCTCGGCGCTGGCTCGCGCGATCCGCCGCTCGCGCGCGGGCCTCAAGTCGCCCGCCCGGCCCGTGGGCAGCTTCATCTTCCTGGGCCCGACCGGTGTCGGCAAGACGGAGCTCGCGCGGGCGCTCGCGAGCTTCCTGTTCGGCAGCGACGCGGCGCTCATCCGATTCGACATGTCGGAGTACATGGAGAAGCACTCCGTCTCGAAGC
>JACPPN010000043.1 GCA_016190995.1 Acidobacteriota bacterium
ACCGCAGGTCCCGCGCTTCACGCCACTCTCGTTCGACCATAATCCGGCGTCACAGGCTCTCACCACAGAGAACACAGAGAGCACTGAGAAAACTCCGTAATTCCTCCGTGCTCTCAGCGCCGCGGTTGAGGCTTTGCAAAGCTCTCACCGCGGAGCACGCGGAGCACGCCGAGACTGGGAAAGTCGTAGTGTCCGGCTTCAGCCGGACCCGTGATCACGCCGTCCGAAGACGGAACAGCCGATGGCCGTGAGCCCCATCGTTCATCTCACCACGAGTGGTCCGTCGATTAGATACGGACGCGGCCCGCGGACGCTACAGCCACGTGTGTGACCAGCGCGTTCGTTTTGACTCGTCAAGGTTCATGCTCTTGATCGATGAGACCGATCGACTCATTGACGTTTGAGCGCTCTGATTACCTCCCTGCGCTCTCCTTCAGCAGCTCCTCGAACAGGGCCAGGAATTTCGGCGTCACGACGTCCCACGAGAACTGTTCTTCAACGATTGTCCGGCTGGCGCAGCCCATGGCACGCAAGCGTTCGCCCGGGGTGGCGAGCGCTTCATTCAGCGCGCGGGCGAGCTCCGCGGCATCACCCGGTGGAACCAGCCATCCGTTCCTGCCCGGCATCACCTTGTCGCGCAGGCCGCCCGCTTCGGTCGCGACGACCGGCCGGCGGTGTGCCATGGCCTCGAGGGTCACGAGTGAGCTGCCCTCATAAAGCGTCGGGTGCACGAAGAGATCTGCCGCTTCGTAGAGCGCGTGGAGCCGGGGGGTCTCGACCGCCCCGACGAGCGTGACATACGAGCCGAATCCGGCACCGCGCAGCTGCCGCTCCAGCCGGCCGCGGTAGGGCCCCTCGCCCGCGAGCACCCAGTGCCAGGTTCCGATCGCGTTCCGTCGGTCGGGGCTCGGGGGTGCCCCCTGCTGGGCCGCCTCCGCCCGCGGGTGGCATCCCACCTCGGCCAGCCCCTGCGCCAGCACGTGAAAGCCCTTGTTTTTCTCGAGGCGGCCGACGCTGAGCAGCAATCGGTCGTGCGCTCCGAACCCCACCTCCGCTCGCACGCGGGAGCCCTCCCGCGCGCCTGCGGTCTGGTCGCACGCCTCGAGATCGATCGCGTTGGGGATGACGCGGACGCGAGATCGATCGATCCGCAGATGCTCGAGCAGTGTCGGCTCGAGCGTTCGATCGGTCGCGATCACACAATCGGCTGCGCGGGCGCATGCGCGAACCGCGCGCTGCAGCGGCCTGTAGGCCAGGCGCTTCAAGCGCGCTCGTCGCGGATCGGTGGCGCCGAATTCCTCGAGCCCCTGCGGATTGAAGACGAACGGTACGGTCCCGCGCCGGTCTCTGCTTCGTGCGCGCGCGTAGCCGAGCGCGCTGGCACCGACGCCGTAGACGATATCGACCTGGCGGCGCGTCGCGAGCTGGGCGGCCAGCCGGCCCGCCCGCTCGCCGAAAAGCGGATACGCGGTGCTGCGATCGATCACGGTCGTTCCGCGGCGCCCCGCCAGCGGAAAGGTGCGGTACGGCACCGTGTACCGCGTGAGATGCGGGTGGTGCTCCAAATCCACTCGCGTGGCGGACGAGCCGATCTGGCGCGTGATCAACGTGACGTCCACATCCTGGCGAAGGAGGGAACGTACAAGATCGTAAGCGTGACGCTCGAGCCCGCCGTACCCGTGCCATGGATAGATCGCGCGCGTGATGACGGCGACACGAAGCCGTCTGACGTCGCAGCTCTCGCGGGATTCGGCGGACGTCATCACCGGCGAGCTGCGTAATCGACGGCCGCTGACGCGACTGGACGCTCCCGGAGCAGATCGCGATAGAGCGTTTCGATTCGCGCGACAACCGCCGGCGCGTCGAAGCGATCTTCGACGCGGCGCCGGGCGTTCCCGCCAAGACGTTCCCGCAGCCCCGGATCCGCAACGAGGCGTCGGATGTGGTGTGCGAGTTCGTCCGGCGTCGCCGAGAGCAGTCCCGTCTCGTCGTGCGTAATGATATCGCGCGTGCCGCCGGTATCCATCGCGGCAATCGCAATCCCCAGCGCGCCGGCTTCGAGCAGCGTGCGGCTCAGGGATTCGGGCCCGTACGACGGAAAGATCAGGAGCGACGCGCCGGCGAGCCAGACCAGCGTCCGATCGCGAGGTAGCCAGCCCGTAAAGCGTACGTCCAGCCCGGAGTCTGCCGCCTGACGCTCGATCATCGCACGCTCGGGTCCCTCACCAACAACGACAACGGGCCACTTCAACCCCGCTTTTCTTATCGCAGACACGAGAAAGCCGGCGCCCTTGTTCGCGGCGAGCTTGCCGACGTAGACCGCGTACGGCGCGGCCACGTCGGGGGTGCCGCCCGCGCTGACTGCTCGAATGGATCGAACGTCGACCGGATTTGGAATCACTTCGACCCGCGTCCGCGCAAGCTCGGGCGCCCTTCGTCGCAGGTCTGCCGCCAGCGTCGAGCTCACCGCGATGACGGCGTCCGCGCCGACCAGCGCCTGACGCTTCCGCCCGAGGTTGCCCCGCATGTACGGAATCATCGGCAGCGCCAGCGGCCAGAGCGCGCCCGCCCGCGGGCGGATACAGCGCGCCATCATGCCTGTGGAGCACGCCGGACACAAGGATGACGCCGAAGGGTCGTGTATCAGGTCCGACCAGTAGCAGACCGGCCAGTAGTCGCGGACGGTGCAGACGACCGGCACGCCGGCAGATCGCGCGGCGCGGACTGATGCTGGTCCCGTAAGGACGTGCTGCGCGTGAACGAGATCGATCTGGACGCGGACGATGATGTCGCGGAGAAAGGAGCCGAGTCGTCGGTAGAGCCACTCGTTCTTGACGACGTTCCTCACGTAAGGAACGTCTGGAGCGGGTGCCCGAAAGGGCATGACGCGAAACCCGTCGTATTCCGCGGACTCCTCATCATCGCGCGCGGTTTTCGGTTGGACGATGGTGAGGGTGTGACCCCGGGCGCGCAGCCCGCTCGCCAGCTCGTAGGTGCTCCAGCCGCTGCCGCCGCACACGGGCGGAAACGCGTCGGTCGCGATCAGGATTCTCAACGAGGACACGTGGTCAGTTAGACATCTCCTAAGGCCGGAACGGTGACAGGTGAAGCAAGTTTTCTGTCATGAGCCTAAGGAGCTGTCTTTGGCGCGTCGCGCGACGCGCGCGGCGCAAAAACCATTCGAAATTCCGCCGGCGAAGCCGGCCTACTA
>JACPPN010000345.1 GCA_016190995.1 Acidobacteriota bacterium
ACCGCAGCAGGACGCGGATCGCGTCCCGATAGTTGCGCTGGGTATTGCGACTGAGATTTCGATCCGCGACCACATGCTCAAGGAGAAAGCGGCGGATATACGAGCCAAGCAGATGGTGTTCAGCCATGAGCAACCTCCTGCGCCGGCAGGGCGTAGCGTTCGAAGCGCAGGGAGGCTTCGACCAGCAGCTCGGCGGTCATCGTCAAATAGACACGCGTGGCGGACACGTTCACGTGGCCCAGGTACGTGGACAAGAGGGGCAACCGTGCCTGGACGTCGGCGCCCTCGCGATACCACGCGATCAGGCGATGCACGGCAAAGGTGGCGCGCAGATCGTGCGGGCGTGGGCGATGTCCCGAATACCCTTGACCGACCTGGGTCTTTCGCAGCAGGCGCGTGAAAGCGTGCTCCAGGCGCCCGAGCGAAATGGCTCGTCCCCGCCGCGTGGCGAAGAAGACCGAGCGGTCGCCGTCGGCCAGCGGCAGCCGGGTCCGGTCGGTGTGGTACTGCGCGAGCGCGCGACACAGGTCAGTGCCGATGGGGACTAATCGCGATTTGAAGAATTTGCTATCCCAGATGGTGAGGAGCCGGTCGCGCAGATCGACGTCGCAGTCGCGCAAGCGAAGCGCTTCGCCTGCGCGGAGGCCCGTGGCGTAGAGGACCAGGACCACAAGGCGCAGCGTCTGGGGCTGAATGAGTGTGGCAGGATGGACGGGTTGTGCGGCCGCCGCGATCAACCGGACCACGTCGTCGTGGCTATAGATGTACCGCTGGAAGGTCGACTGAATCCGTGGGCCGGGCTCGGGCAGCGGTGAGTGGTTCAGGTGACCTCGCCCGACCAGGTACCGAAACAGACCGCGAAGGGCTTCGTGTTTGCGTGACCAGAATCGCGTCGGCGCCCCGTGCCCGCGGCAGAACGCGGTGCACATCTCCGGGGTGATCGTGCTGACCGAGACGTCGCCCACCGCACGCACGAACGCGGCCAGGATGCTCCTGGGCGCGGTTGAACGTTGCGTCGTCGATCAAGGCGGCAACGGGAATCTCAATCCATTCGTCGCGCGGCCGTTCGTGGTTCGCGCTGTTCCGCGTGACAAACAGTCCGCGTTGCCGAACGGGACGGGTGACTCGCTGCCGGGGTCGCGTTTCGGTTTTGCCGAAGCAGGCTCGCCCGTGGGACGCGGGATTGCGCAACATGCCCCAGACGGTGGACCGTTCCCAGCGCGCGGTCGTCGAGCGCGTGGGCGTGTCCCGATCGATGAGGCGCACCACGATGGCGTTGATGCTCAGCCCTTCCCGAGCGTAGGCGTCAAAGATAAGACGGACGACCGCCGCTTCGGGCTCCACAATTTCATAGTAGGCGGCTGCCGTGTCCGTCTTCTTCACGTACCGGTATCCGTAGGGCGCGGCGCCCAGCACGCTGATTGCGCCTTGGCGTGCCCGATGTCGCTTGCCACGACGAGACCGTTCGAGAATCTGCGCGCGCTCGTATTCGGCGATCATGCCCTGAAACTGCAGCAACAACGCGTCCTCAGGCGTCGCCCCGCTCGGCCCGTTCACGACCACGAGCTGGACACCAGCCCGGGCCAGCTCCTCGGCCAGCAAGACCTGGTACGCGTACTTCCGACTGAGACGGTCGGGGGAATGCACGAGCACCGCCTCGATCTGGCCCTGGGCCGCCACGTCCCGCAAGGCTTCCAGGGCCGGACGGATCAACGTGGCGCCGCTATAGCCGTCATCCTGCAACTGCCATTCGGGCGGCACCATGTAGTCGTGCGTGTCCGCGTACTGGATCAACGCGGTCACCTGACTCCCGATCGTGTGCTGCTCCTTCTGGCGGTCGGACGAGACTCGCGCATAGAGCGCTGCGGCTTGGCTCATTCAGCACCTCCCGGTTCGCCCGATGCACGCCCCGCGCCCAACACCAGTCGGGTGCAAGGACCTCATACGCGTCGACCAATTTCTCGGCTGCCAGACGATCAAATTGATAGTCCACCCGGAGGTGACGCGGCTGGCCGGCGCCCCGGTCAGGCACGCCCTCCCCTTCGGTGCAAGACGGCGACGACCGCCCGACTGACGATGTCGCTCAGCGTCTCGCCGGTCGAGGCCGCGTACGCCCGAAGCCGATCGACCAGGGCACGGGACAGCTTCACGGTGAACGCGACCTTGGCGTCCGCGGCTGGCAGAGGGCGTCTCAATTGCTGCGCGTCTTCGACGTACCGATACGCTTGCCGTTTTGAAAGGCCGCAGGTCCGCACCAGCTCGTCCGCGGCAGCGAGCGGCGATCCCCCTCGCTGCAACAGCTGCCACGCGAGATTCAATCGCTCGATCTTCTGGGTGCGCGTGGCGCGAGCCATGTGTCATAAATATACAACCACTTGTGACATCCGGTCAAGCATTTTTCTTACTGCGTCATCTCCTCAGCGATACCGAACGAAGCGGTCAAATTGGAAGTTAGCTTTTGCGTTCAGGCCGTCCTCAGCCCACTCCTGGCCAACGTGTATCTGCACTTTGTGCTCGACCTCTGGTTCGAGAGGAAAGTGCGGCGGTGGGTCCGGGGCGAGGCGTACCTGATTCGGTTCGCTGATGATTTTGTGGCGAGTTTCCAATACAAGCGGGACGCGGAGAGTTTCGACCGATATCTGCGGAAGCGATTCGCGCGGTTCAACCTGGAGCTGGCCGACGACAAGACGCGGCTGCTGCTCTTTGGACGCTTCGCCGCCGAGACAAAGGCGGCATATGGCGAGAGACCAGACACGTTCGACTTTCTGGGCTTCACGCATGTATGCGGAACGGACCGCCGCGGCACGTTCGCGGTGGTCCGCCTCCCGAGCCAGAAGAGCCGTCGCAAGTTTCTGGCGCGCACCAAGGAATGGCTCTCGAGGCATCGGCACTGGAAGCGACGGGACCAGCAGCGTCAGCTGACGACGATGCTGCGTGGCTTCTACCAGTACTTCGGATTGCATCACTGCAAGCCGAAACTCGACGACATTCGGCGCGAGGTTCAGCTGCAGTGGATTCGAGTGCTGCGCAGACGCAGCCAGCGCCACCGGCTGTACTGGTGCTACCTCTTGAGTCGCTCGTGGATCATCCGGCACGACGGTGTAATCGGCCAGGGCGTCGAGTGCGTACTCTTCCCGAAGATACTTGAAGAAATTCTCTTGGCGCCACCGCTCGAACATACGAAAGGCGACCTCGATGGTCGACAGATCGTTGCGAGATGTGAGGATCGGTGTCTGATGGCCGGTCGCGTTCAGGCGTGTGACTTGCCGAAGCCGCAGCTTGCCACCAAGCAGGCGCACATGCTGATCGGCCAAGTCGTACGAAACGGCCTCGCCGTTGATGACCCCCTTGTGGGGGCTGAAGCCTGCCTTCCGCACCTTCCTGCTTCGCCCTTTCCGGTACGTGAGGATGTCGAAGCCGTCAGCGATCAGCTTCAGGAACAACTTCGGGCTGTACCCTCCGCGGTCGAAGACCACCGTCACGCGGCGCGCCCCCACCAGCGACCGGACCTCGGCGAGCAGTGGCGGCAACATCTTCGTCATCGCCGTGTTCGCTTCGGCCGTCACGACGAACAGCGGCTGGCCCGTGGCATCATTCACCCAGTAGTCGGTTGTGGCTGGCATAGAGAGTCGCATTCGGGCGACGTGTGTCTTGGGGAGCGTGCGCTTGCCGTGATAGACCCGCACGTGTCCGTCCACATACAGAAATCCGATGGCGATACCACGGTCTGCCACGCGCCGTCGCGCCAGCGCCCGGCCGAACTCGGCCGCCCGTCCCATGCTCGCCAAACGGGTGAGTTTGCGTCGCAACGTCTTGACCTCGAACGCCCGGTCCAATCCGAGGATGCGGCCGAGATCCGCGGGCGCGTGCTCCTTCAGCCCTTCAGGCCGCTTGATTCGCAGCAGCGCCATCAGCAGCAAGGCCACGAGCGTCGTGCGCAGTCCGTAGAACGCAGGCCCGAGGCTCCCATAGACGTCGCGTGCGATCGTGAAGGCGCCCGAGTCCATGAGCGCCGGCAACGCGCACAACACGCCCGCGTGGGGAACGGACGTGGCCGAACGAAACACGGGGGCGGCATCATCCAGCAGCCCCAGGTACGCCAGCAGGCGGTCGACGCGCCGATCGGCCGGGTCGTGATCGAACGACCGAGGCAAAGGCTCCACCGCTTCTCGGTCGGCGCGCGCCACGCTCTTGTGGTCGAGGGAACAGGCACGTTCGGCGCGAACAGCGGACAGGTTTGGGCCCCCGCCCGGCGACGTCAACAGCGGGATCTGCTCGGCCTCCCGGTCGTGCCAGCCGGCGCGTTTGAGCAACTTCCGCAGGCCTTCGGCGTCACGCCCAGGCGCCGCGCAATCTCCCGATTCGCGACGCCCTGTCCCTTCAGACGCCGCACGAGCTGCTCCCGATCGGTCCTGACGCGCCTCAATCCGCGCGGGTAGCCGCCCGCTCGGCCAAGGGCGGCAAGACCACCGGCGTGGAATCGACCCTCGTGGCGTCGGATGCTGCGCGTCGAGCAACCAAATACGCGCGCGACCTCGGTCTGGCTCGCCCACCCTTGCTCCACGAGGTTCAACATCGCGTACGCTTCGGCCATGCGGTCGCCAGCCGCATAGTGGGCCAACACCACGCCGGAGACGACGACCACGCGAAACCCGCTGGAGGTACGAAGAAGGCAGCGGTCGTTGATGACGACGGAACTCTCGGTGTCGTGCGGCTCAGCAAACAGGGCCGCCTGTCGCTCTGCTCCTGCCATGGTGGCAAGAGCTTGGCACCCGATTCCGTCAGGGCGCGATCAAAAAAAGCGGACAGGTTTGGGTCCCCCCCACCCAATCGAATTGGATCAATGAAATCGGGGATCCTTCAACGCCTATATCAGGAGATCTGGACTCCGGATGGGTCCAAAAGTACCTCCTCTCGGGCTGCGGTCGACGGCGAGCTAGCGAAAGTGGTGGGCCGGTGGCCGACAAAAGGACAGCCATGCAGATGAATCCGTATCTGAGCTTTAACGGACAATGCGAGGCAGCGTTCACGTTCTATCTATGAGCAGTGTCTCGGCGGCCAGCTCGGAGCGATCTTCCGTTACGCCGGGACACCGCTGGCGGATCAAGTCCCGGCCGACTGGCAGGACAAGGTGATGCACGGCAGTCTGACGGTCGGCGAGCAGATGTTGATGGGTGCCGACGTAGCGCCGGACCGCTACGAGGAACCAAAAGGCTTCTCGCTCTCGCTCCAGATCAAGAACACGACTGAGGCCGAGCGTATTTTTCACGAGCTGGGCAAGGGCGGTAGGGTTGCGGTGCCGCTCGAGAAGACCTTTTGGGCCGCGCGTTTTGGGATGGTGGTCGATCGGTTCGGGATCCCGTGGCTGATCAACTGCGAAGGACCCGATCGGCCTCCGGAAGGGTAAGGCCGCTATCACTACAGGACTGGAACCGGTGCGCTCAGCGCCGCCCAACAGGCGGCTGCACCCGACGGCAGCCGCGGGGGCAACGTGCTGGCTCGCGATAACCGTAAGCGGCCCCGCGGCTGCCTGACGTTAGACCGCTGAAATAGGGGACAGCGGCATTCACCGAGATTCGGGGGCGAACGTGGCAGCCAACGTAAGAGGCGTCCCGGATAGCTCGTCGGTCGTGATCCCGAGACTGGTGTGCCGGGACCCGGCGGCTGCTATCGACTTTTGCGCCAGCACGTTCAATGCGGTTGAACTCAGCCGAAGGCCAGGTCCTGACGGCACGGTCGCGCATGCGTTGATGACGATCGGCCCCGCCATGATCATGATCGAAGCCGTAGTGAGGTTCCCGACGCTATCAGGTATCTGGAACAAGGACACGCCCGAGGAAAAGCAGTCATAACTGTGGCCTGATGACTGACCGTCTTCCTGATACGCGACCCGTTGGTCAGGCGGTTCATCGCGCGGATCGAATGTACCGTTACGCGCGAGGCGGCCTAGCCCGCCGATGAACCTGACGGGGCCGCTTAGCGTTCCGCGCGGCAGGGTGCGAAGCTTCAGACACTCCGTCGCCTCTAGGCACGCACCGCGCCTGCCAGCCGGGGGCCTTCGCCGAGGCTGGTGTGCGGGCCAGAGCCCCCGGGCTTGGGCTAGTCCGTGCCCCTGATCCGGATGCCGCCGTTCGTCGTCTCGAGCTCGACGCGAGCACCACCCGAGTTGAGGCGGCCGCTGAAGCGCCGCCGATTGGGCCGTTCCACGTCTTTGAACGACAGACCGTCGGCGTCGATGCCTCCGTTCACGACGCGCGCGGAGACGTCCGCGTTCGCGTCCGGCGGCAGGCGCAGCGTGATGCTCCCATTCGTCGTCTCGAGCTTCACGCCCTCGTCGGCGACACGATCCAGTTCGATCGTGATGCCGCCGTTGGTCGTGCTCCCGTCCACACCCCCGCCAATCCGCCGGCCCGTGATGCCCCCGTTGGTCGTGCCGGCCTGTACGCGTCCTTTGAGGCCGCCGAGCTCGATCCGTCCATTGACGGTTTCGACCTTGACTCGAACCGACGCGGGAACGCGCACGCGGTAGTGCACCTCGGCGTGGCCGCTCCACAGCCCGGACAGCCGCGCCGTGCGTGTCTCGATGACCACGCTGTCGGGGTGGACCGTCTCACGGATCTCCACCTTCTCCAGCAGCTGTTTGGCGGCGCGATCGTCGACGGCGCGTGCGGTCCGGTCGGCGCGGACTTCGACCGCGGAGCCGTCCGACGGCTCGACTTCGATGGCACCGTTGACGTTGGAGATCTCCACACGCCCGTCGGGCGCGACCGTGTAGGTGCGGCTCCACTGATCGCTCGCGCGTCCGCCAAGCTCGCTGACCACGTCGCATCCGCTGCTCGCGGCTGATGCGATCACGATCGCTACGATCCCGACGGACGAAGAAAGGAATCGCTTGCTGCGCATGGTGTGCCTCACGATTGGCGAAGGATGTCTGTCACACCTCACCCGCATTAGACGCCTCGGCTGGTGCGATTGTTCACCGCAGGACCCAATTCTTGCCCATACGTCCGCGGGATCTCGTCGGCGGGTTTCGCCGGGGCATCAAGGCTGAGGTTGTCGCTTTGCGCGCGTACAGGAATGCTCCGTCACCATCAACGAGGAAACGATGAAGCTGAAGAAGTCGCAGGCGTTGAACAGCGTCAGCGACAGCCGAGGGGCGCGCGGCTCTTCTGCCCGGAGACGCCGCCCCCGTCGAGAGCCCCGTTGTCCTGCGGGTCCGGGTCCGGCGCGCCGGAGGTGAGCCGAGCGTGCTCGGGCTGATGGATGACGCCCGAATCGACCGTTCTGCCCGTCCGGGCGATCGCCTGGAAGTACAGGTCGTCGCCGTCGATTTCCACGATCATGAAGCTCTGATCGCGATCGAAACCCGCAGCGGTCAAACCGGTGCCCGATCGGATGTTGCCCGCGCGCAGTTGACCGCCCGAACCCGAGATGAAGTAGTAGATGCCTTTCTGTGGCTTGATGCGCTCGTAGAAGTGCTCGTGCCCGGCAAAGACCACGTCTACTTCGTGCCTGACGAAGAGCGGCTCCAGCACCTGCCTCAGCTCGGCCGCCAATCCATGGCGTCGGCCCGACGAGTAGAGCGGGTGGTGGAAATACGCGATCTTCCACGCGTCGTCCGAAGCCGTCAACTCATCCTCGATCCAGCGCAACTGGTCGCGGTCGACGTAGTCACTGTCGAGGACGAAGAAGCGGACGTTCTGCCGCGCGAACGTGTAGTACTGCTTGCCGTCCATGTTGAACAGCTTGTAGAAGCGCTCGTTCGGATCGTCATGGTTCCCGAGCGCGGCGTAGAACGTCACGCCGGCGTCGATCAGCGCCTTGTATGGCAGCTCGAACCTCTTCTGATAATCCGCGGGTTTACTTCCGCCGTACAGGTTGTCGCCGAGCATGATGACGAAATCGAACGGAAACATGGCGCGCACCTTGGCCATCACCTCGCCGACCTGGCGCTGCTTGCGCGATCCGGTGCCCGTGTCGCCCATGACGGCGAACTTCACCGAATCGGGCTTGTTGGGCACCGTCAGCTCCTGCGCCGACGGCGCCATCGAGAGGCTGAACAGCAGCAACCAGAGGAAGGCCCGGCGCATCGCCTATGATCCTGCGCCCGGTATCGCCTCTTCGATGTAATCGACGACGATGTTCGCCCGGTTGTCGCGAAGAATCAGATCGCGTCCGATGAACCGGTACTCGAGGACGTCCGGCAGCTTGGGCAGTGTGAGGAGCAGAGCGGGGGGAACGGTAGACAACGGTACGCCCTCGGGATAGGGCGCGTTCACCTTCAGCTTCAGCTTGCGGGGTGCGCTCTCCATGATGGCCGCGACCGCCAGCGCTCCGCCCGGCGCCTCGATTTCGCCTCCGATGATTGAACGCAGCAGGCGACGAACGTCGGGTGTGAAGATGCTGCCGCGCTTGACGTGCGCGCGTGCAGCGATGATTCTTCCCGCGAGCAGATGCTCGGCCGTCGAGATCTTTTCAGGCGTGGCGTTCCGCTCGAGCGCCGGAATCGATGCCGCGGCCTTTCGGTGGAGCTCGGCATAGGCGTCCAGGAGGTCGTTGAACTGCTTCAGGCCTGAGACGAGGTCGTCCGCCGGAGCGCTCGACGCGTGCAGGTGGCCGGCGGACGTCGAAGTCAGCCACGCGACCACGAGGCATGCCGCGAAGTACGACGGCGTGCGCGATATGGCCCTCATCGGTTGTTGCCAGCTCGAGCGTCGATGATGCTGCAAGGCTTATGGGTGTGCAAGAATCTTACCCTGCCTCAGGAGCGGTAGTTCCCATACTGCAGGGCGAGACCGAAGTCCTGTTCGCGGAGCAGCCGCATTGCTTCCTGCAGCTCATCCTTCGACACCGAGGACACACGGACCTGATCGGCCTGGATGGCAACCTGGACCTTCCTGAGCTTCCGGTCCTTGAGGAACTTGACGATGCTGCGGGCGGTGTCCGAGGGGATGCCCTGCTGCAGCGTGATGACGCGCCGCACCGTGTTGCCGCCGGCCTGCTCGATCGGCCCCGGCTTGAGGTTCTTGACCGGCACACCGCGACGGACCATCCGGCCCTGCACGATCTCCATCAACGCGTTCATCTTGAACTCGTCGGCGGCGGTGAGCGTGACGTTGTTGTCGGCCCGGCTGAAATCGATGGCCGCTCTCGATCCCTTGAAGTCGTATCGCTGGGCGACCTCCTTGCGCGCCTGGTTGAGCGCGTTGTCGACCTCCTGGAGATCGACCGAGGAGGTGATGTCGAAGGAAGAGGGGTTCGCCATTTCAGGGAACGCGGAGACCACCCGACCCCGCGATGCGACACGTCGGCGCCGCGGCGAGATTCCTCATGGTCAGGTGCGGAGCCGTCACGAAACCTGGCCGATGGACCTGCCAACCTCGGGAGCCGGCGGAGACGCCTGCGGGTGGCGCCAGAAGTCCATGGTCGAGACCCGGTGCACGCAGCCGATGGTGCAGTACGGCGCGCACGGTTTGCCCTGCATGAACTCGCGCCGGATGTCCGCGACCGAATAGGACTCGAGTGGGACGGCGGGATAGCCACGCTGCTGCGAGCAGTAGTGCACGAGACCGTCCTCGCAGATATAGAGGTACCGCGCACCCGCCCGACAGTGCCAGTGGTTGGCCTTCCCGTCGGCGAGGTTCTCCTGAAAGCCGTGGATGCCCGAGTACAGGTTCTTCGCAATCTGCTGCCACGGGCTCACCAGCCGCGTGACCTCATCGAAGACCGCGCGCTCGGCCACGCCGAGCGGCTTCAGGTGGCCCGATCCATCGTGGATGATCCCGATCGACGTCGAGAACCCGAGCTCGCGCGCGCGCCGGTTGATCGTCCGCGCGTCTTCCGGGTTGCGGACGCCGCCGCCGACCACCGAGTTGATGTTGATGTCGAAGTGCGCCCCGTCGCGCAGCCACTGGAGCTTCTTGTCGAGCAGGCGCAGGCTCTTTTTCGAGACCTCGTCCGGCTCGACGTTGTCGATACTGATCTGCAGGTAGTCCAGCCCCGCGCAGTTGAGCGCATCGATGCGCTTGGGTGAGAGCAAGTACCCGTTGGTGATGAGGCCCGCGATCATCCCACGTTCGCGTATCGCCTCGATGATGGCGTCTAGATCCGGATGCAGCATCGGTTCGCCGCCGCTCAGCGCGACGACGGAGGTTCCGAGCGTGGCCAGCTTGTCCAGACGCCGCAGCATGACGGCCAGCGGCACCGGCTGCGAAACCCTGTCGTACTCGTTGCAGTACGCGCAGTCGATGTTGCAGCGGCGAATGGGAATGACGTGGACGAGCAGCGGATGGTCGGTATGGAAGAGGCCGCGAGCGAATTCCCGAATCGAGCGAAGCTTGCGGCCAGTCTTTCGCGTTAGACGCATCGAACCCCGCATTATATCAACGGGACTGCCGCCGGTCCCCGGACGGACGGCACCGGCCGGGCATCCTACGACATGTTCGGATCCGGCAGGCGCGGGGCCTCGAGAATCTCGCTCGGCGGGCTCAGCGACTCGCGCACACGTCGCACGGCGGCGCCGACCATGAGCGACGCGTCGAAGATGGCGCCGACGCGCAAGCCGCCGGACAGCCGGTGCCGTCCCACGGCTGCGAGCGCGGCCGAGGCGATGCATCCGCACGATTGACAATCCGGATTCCCGCCGAACTGGCATGGCGTCACGCGGCTCCGCAGATCAGCCGACACGCAGTGCGTCGTCTTGGCGAAGATGCATTCCTTGGGTGATGCGGGCGGCTCGGCGAAGCCGTCGAGCATGCCGGTGCGCGCCTCGAGCTTCGGGTAGTTGTCCCTCAGCCTCTCCAGCGTGGCCAGCACCGTGCGGCGATCGCTGGCCGAGAGACGCTCCGCCGAGATTTCCGCGATTTGGGGCGTATAGAGGCTCATCCAGATGCGACGCACCGCGGGGTTTGCCGACCAGAATGCGATGAATGCCTCGAGGTAGCCGTCCCACCGAACCTGCTGTCGCGTGACCGTGCAGTGCACCGTGATGCGGCGATCCTCGATGTGCTTGAGGATGCGCTCGTAGGTCGCCGGCCTGCGCCGTTCATCGTGCTCCTTCTGCAGACCGTCGATGGACACCACGACCTGCAGGCGCCGCAAGTCGATCCATTCGAGGGGAATCGGACGCACCGCGCTCGTGACGACCTGCGTGTAGACGCCCCAGGCCGCCAGTGTCGGGAGAATGTCGGAGAGCTCGCGATACCTGACGAGCGGCTCGCCGCCGACGAGCGAGACGTGTACCGGCTTGTAGCGGCGCACGAGATTCAAGACGCCATCGACGAGGGCGGAGCCCTTCAAATCCGCAAGCTCGCGCAGCGTCACCGAGCCACCCAGATGATCTGCGCCGTACGCATAGCAGCCCGGGCAGCGAAGAGGACACTCGCGAGTGAGCTCGATCGAGAGCGCCGGCGTGTAGCCCAGGAGAATGCGGCCCCAGGCCGGCACGATTCCTTCCATCCCCGGTCTCCTCGCGAAAGTCCGACTATAGCAGGTGGATGCGGCAATCCCAAGAATCGACGGCGGGCCCACGCTCGGATGCGCTGGCCACCTGTGTGGCTAAGACCCTGCTGTACAGCCACTTGCGTGATTCTTAACACTGTGCCTAGAATAGCGTTGACTCGACATAGCATCGGCAGTTGGACGGGCCGGGTCCTGCGCATGAGTGTGTTCGGATCCCCGAAATAGGAGGTCAGCGGACGTGAACCCTTCAGGAGGAGCATCATGCTCGTGTGCCCGAACTGAGCCGCCGGCGCTTTCTTCAGCTCGGCGGTATGGCAGGTGTCCTGGCGGCTGTTCCCGGGGCGTCGCGGGGGTCGGCCGCTCCGCCGGCGCTGCCGTTGCCACGTGAGCGCTTGCTGGCGTTTCACAACACGCACACGGGTGAGAGGCTCAAGACCGTCTACTGTATCCAGGGGGACTACCAGAAGGATGCGCTGAGAGATCTGAATTACATTCTGCGCGACTTCCGCGTGAACGAGGTCAAGGACATCGATCCGAACCTGTTCGACCTCCTGTACCGGTTGTCCGACAGGCTTGAAACCAGGGAACCGTTTCACATCATCTCCGGCTATCGCTCGCCAGCGACCAACGCGATCCTGCAGTTACGCAGCGAGGGCGTGGCCAAGCGAAGCCTCCACATGGTGGGCAAGGCCATCGACCTCCGGGTTCCGGGCGTTCAGCTTCGTGATGTGCACAAGGCTGCGGTCGGCCTGAGAGGGGGCGGGGTGGGGTACTATCCCTCCTCCGATTTCGTCCACGTCGACGTCGGCCGGCCCCGCTACTGGTAGTCCTGTCGCGGTCGTTTGTTTTTTCCGTCCATCAGGTTGGAAGCCGGAGCTTCACCTTCGGGGCAAGTCGCCAGTCGAACTCCGCGAGACGTCGCGGCCCGAGTGCCTCCACCGCTTCCAACGCGCGAGCTGCCGCGGCGAGAAGCGCCCCGACCTCTACGCCCTGGCAAACGGCATCGACGCGCCGAAGGTACATCGATCCGCGGGCCAGCATGTACACCACACCGTGGTAGTTTGAACGCTGAAGGTGGTGGAACGCGACACCGATTTGCAGGATGCCCTGATAGAGATATCGCACCGGCCGGGTTTCGGCACGCCAGAGCTCTTCGAGCGTCTCATGCTGCTCGAAGTAAAGGCCGGCGTTGAACTGCTCGATGCCCCGGATGAGCAGGGAAGGGGGAGGCTCGTTGCAGCAGGCGCCCACCCTACGATTATAGGGACCGTCATCCCAAGTACCGCGATGCTGGTCAAGAGACGATCCGGGCTGCACGGGTGGGGCGTCTTCACGACGGCCGCGATCCCGAAGAACACGCGCATCATCGAGTATGCGGGTGAAAAAATCTCGTCCTGCGAAAGCCTGGCGCGCGAGCGCCGCTACCTGAAGGGTGGAAAGTTCTGGTGCTTCAAGATCAACCGCCGGTGGGCGCGTGATGCGGCGGTCGGCGGCAACATCGCGCGATTCATCAATCATGCATGCCGGCCGAACTGCTATTCGCAGGTCGTCGGCGACACGATCTGGATTCGCGCGGGGCGCAACATCCGGCGGGGCGAAGAGCTGACTTACAACTACTACACGGACGGCGCGGGAGTGATTCCCTGTCGCTGCCGTCCCGGTTGCAAGAACGCGCTTTGACGTGGCGGCCTCACACTTCGAGCCTTGAGATGCACGTGTTCTACCTGCACGGGTTCGCGTCCTCCAGCCAATCCAAGAAAGCGCGGTTCCTCGCGGAACGCTTTGCGGCGCACGGCGTTTCGTGGTTCTGTCCTGATTTCAACGAGCCGGACTTCGGCACCCTGACCGTTACCCGGATGCTCGATCAGCTCGACACGGCGATCGGGCGCCTGCCGATCGGGCGGATTGTGTTGATTGGTTCGAGCCTCGGGGCGCTGGTGGCGCTCAATGCCGTAGCGCGCCTGAATCAGAAGGTCCCCGGCGGCCGAACCATCGATCGTGTGGTGTTGCTCGCGCCCGCCCTCGATTTCGTTGACGGCACACTCCATCGCCTGGGCGAGGAAGGGCTCGCCCGATGGCGTGACAGCGACCGTCTCGACGTTTTCCATTTCGGGTACGGTCGGGTCGTGCCGGTCGGCTACGCGCTCTACTCGGATGCGCTTCAGTACGACCCGTTCTCACTGGAGTTGCGTCTGCCGATTCTGATGCTTCAGGGTCGGCGCGACGAAGCGGTCAGCCCCGCCTCGGTCGAGCGCTATGCGCGCGGGCGCCCGTCCGTCACCCTGCGGCTGCTCGACGACGATCATCAGTTGCTGGGGAGCCTCGAGACGATCTGGCGCGAGACCGCGGCGTTTCTCGGTCTACCCGAGGGGTGACGTGCGTCCACGACTGCGGTTCGCCCATCCGATTGCGTTAACCCTTGTCCTGGCGTGCGGTACCGCCGGGGGGCCGGGCGCCACCGCGCGCGAACTTCAGCCCGGCGCTCCACCAGCGACGCGGCAGCTACACGCCGCCTACCTTCTGCTGGATCTCAAGACGGGGCGCCGCCTGGCGGAGGCAGACCGCGCGCGACTGAACGATCCCGTCCTTCCGGGATCGGTGATGAAAATCGTGGCACTGCTCGCGGGCTTCGAGAGTGGCGCCATCAACGACCGGACGCGGCTCGTCTGCCTGCGCAGCGTGACGGTGGGGGGGCATCGGCTCGTCTGTGCCCATCCCGACCTGTCGCGGCCCCTGACGTCTGACGAAGCGCTCGCGCACTCGTGCAATTCCTTTTTCGCCACCGTCGCCCAGCGCATTCCGCGCGGCATGTTCGACCGCACGCTGATCCGTCTTGGGCTGCCGGCGCTGGCGGCGGGCGCAACGGTTCCAGAGGCGGCGCTGGGGCTCGGCGGGATCGAACCGACGCCGACGGCGCTGCTTGAGGCGTTCGTGCGCCTCACGGCACGTCCTCCGCGCATGACGCTCGAAACGGCTGCACGCCGGGCGCTCACGGCGGGGCTGCGCGGAGCGGTCGCCTACGGCACCGCCGCGCCGCTCCGAGACGCGCGCATCGACGCGCTTGCCAAGACCGGCACGACACGGTCGCGCGCGGGCGGCTACAACGGCATCATCGTGGCAGTGTCGCCGGCCGACGTTCCGGCGTACGGCATCGTCGCTGTCGTTCCCGGCGGGGCAGGCGTCGACGCCGCGGACGTGGCGGCTGACGTCCTCCGGGTGCGGACGACCGGCCAGCCGGCCGTTGCGCCGAGCGCAACTGAGGGGGACGCGGCTCGACGGCCGGCAAGCCCGTCACGCGCCGAGCTCGGTGACCTGCGCGTCGCCTTCACGCGCAGGGATGGCCGGCGCGACCTGCTCGTGCTGCCGCTCGAAGACTATGTCGCGCGAGTGGTCGCCGGCGAAGCGGCGCCGCGATCGGAGGATGCGGCCCTCGGGGCGCTCAGCATCACGGTCCGTTCCTACACGATGGCGAATCTCGGCCGCCACGCGGCGGAGGGATTCGACTTCTGCGATCTGACGCACTGCCAGGTGACGAAGCCGCCCACCTCACGAGCGATCGATGCCGTCCGTAGCACTGCGGGCCGCGTCCTCACGCTCGATCGTCGGGTCCTGCCGGCGTTCTACAGCGCCGCATGCGGCGGCCGCACCGAATCGGGCGCCGCGGTGTGGCCCGCGCTGGACCGCGTGTTCGCGCGCCCGCTCACCTCACAGCGCGACGAGGTCTGCATCAAGGAACGCCGCTGGCAGGCCGAATTGGACGAGCGGTCCTTGAAAACCGCCTTGGTGAGCGCCGGCATGCGCGGTACCGAGCTTCGGAGCCTGCGCGTACTCTCACGAACGCCTTCTGGGCGGGTGGCGGCGCTCGGTGCGGCGGGTCTCATCCCGAGCGAGATCTCCGGCGAAGCCTTTCGCTTCGCGGTCGGCCGGACGCTCGGATGGCAATACGTGAAGAGCACCGCGTTCGACCTGGCCCGGACGGCGCAGGGATATCGGTTCAGCGGGACGGGCCGCGGGCACGGCGTTGGCTTCTGCATCACCGGGGCGGCGCGCCGCGCGGCGCGGGGCGCGACGGCGGAAGAAATTCTCGCGGCTTACTTTCCCGGCGTGTCGATCGAGAGAATCGCCGCGACGCGCGCGGTGCTTCCCGTCACGGCATCTCGCCACGCGATCTCGCCGAAGATCTCCATCGAGCTTCCGGTCGCCGAGGAGCAGCATCGTTCGCGAATCGCCTCGGAGGCCCGGAAACACCTCGTCACCTTGTCGGGCGTCCTGGGCGTCCCGCAGCCAGCGACCTTGATGATCCGCTTCCATCCGACGCAGGCCAGCTACGCCCGCACGACCGGTCGTCCGTGGTGGACGGCGGCCGTTACCTCAGGCGGCCGGATCGAGATGCTGCCGCCCAGCGTGTTGCGGGCGCGGGGGATCTTCGAATCGACCCTTCGCCACGAGCTGACGCACGTCTTTACCAGCGATGCGCTGCGCGGCCGCCCGTTGTGGGTCCGCGAAGGGGTGGCCGCGCACTTTGCGGGCGAGCGGCCCGCCGCGCGGCCCAGCCCGCTCTTCCTCTGTCCCAACGACTCCGATTTCACCGGCGCACGGTCGGCGGATGCCTTGCGTGACGCGTACACGCGTGCGGGTGTCTGCGTCGAGCAGGCAATGGCGAAAGGCACCGACTGGCGGCACGTCGGGGAGCGGTAAGGGGGGACGTTTCAACCCGTCACGGGCTGGGCCCGGGAGTCAGCACGGCGAAGCCTGGTTATCAGACGTCCCTGGCAACGCGGACGGCGCCGCGGTCGCGGCCCCGACCGCGGCCGCTCGAAGCACGAGCGCCCAACCCAGGTTGACGATGAGAAAAATCAATCCGAGCTTCGTGACGACGAACAGGAACTCGATTGCGTTGGGGGGGATCGCCTTCGGCCGCCATGCGAGCGCCTTCAACGGCATCACCAGCAGGAGCAGCCACGTGAGCGCGATCGATCCCAGCTGTCCTCGCGACAGCGCGCACGTGATCCAGCGGCTCGAGCGAACGTGCGCGTACCCGCGGTGCACGCAGAAGGCGATGAGCCCCGTGGCGAGTGAAAGCGCAAGTGGATAGCGGACGAACAACAGCAGCGCGGCAGTCACGCGATGCACCCACGCCGTACGCGTAGTGCGGCCGCGCATCATCAGCCACGCATCGATCTCACCGGCATGTGCGCTCGTCCACTCGAAGGCGCGGCCCGTGAGCCACCACGCGATCGCGAACACGCCGAGCGCCAGCAGGAAGGCGGGAAACATCGCGGCGCCGCGGCGCACCATGATGCGGGTGGGCCATGCGCGCACCCACAGGACCATGGCGCCCGTCTCGACCACGGAGGCGGTGAGCGCGAGCAGGATCACGAGCGATCCCGACAGCGCCACCATCGGAAAGCTCGACTCGGGGACGCTGATGAGTGCCCCGTATAAGCCGAACAGCGTCAGATGCCCCGTCACGATCCAGACGAGGACGAGAAAGAGGCGAGACATAGGACTCTCGACGTGAGCCTTTTCAGCACCCGAGACTCAGCACGCCGCCCATTATTTCAGTGCTTCGATTCTGACCGTCTCGGCCTCGGTTGAGGCGTTGATCCCGGGCACGTACATCGGCTGGACCTGCGCGGGCATGGCCCGGAAGGTGCCGGGTGTCACGACTTTCAGGAGGTACTGAAACTCGTAGCGCCCGCGGGTGAAGCGCTCCTGAAACAAGACGACCCGATTGTCGCGCAGCTCGCGCTGGCTGCCGTACCACCACCGCGGCGGCCGCTCGAGCGCGAAGAGCGACTCGTCGGCGATGGCTTCGGTCCCGGCCGGCAGCGGATCTTCGATCACCAGATATCGCCAGTCGCTCGATCCCGCGACGGTCAGGCGCACGAGGAGCAGATCTCCCGGCACGGCCGAGCCGTCGAACGGCGTCTCCCGGTACACGATGCGGCCGTTCCGCTGCACCGGTTTGAGCGTGAAGTACCGCCGCACAATCGCGAGCTTGCGGGAGCCGGTCGGCTCGAGCGCGTCGCCGTTGTAGAAGTAGCGCGCGGTGGCGGTCCAATACATCGACGCGTCGCCTTTCTTGACGAGGCGCACGTCGTTGGTGCCCACGCGTCCCGCGCTGCTGAAGATGATGGGGCTGGGACGCGTCCAGTCAGACTCGGTGAAGTGGCGCGAGCCCGCCGACGCGCCGTTGACGAACACCTCGACGTCGAACGCCGCCGGCGCCTCACCGCGGGCTTTCATATATTCCAGCAGTCCGTACAAGACCATCGCGGTTTGCTTGGTGCTCGACCAGTAGAGGCCGCCCGTGCGGTTCGCGAGCAGCCACCGGACGGCCTGCTCGATGAGTGGGCTCTTCGGATCAAGGGCGGCGAGGCCCTTGACCGCATACGCCGTGGCCTCGACGCTCGAATCGGCGAAATCCTCGAGGAGCGGATCGGACGAATGCTCCCACCAAGCCAAGTCGCCTTTCGTCCTGGCTTCGGAGGCGAGCGCACTCGCGAGCTCCGGTGCGCGGGAATCACCCGCGTCCTCGAGCGCGAGGAGCAGCAGCGCGCGCCCGTATGGACTCATTCGATCCCGCGCGCTCCACAGATTGTCCAGCGCGTCTCGGTGCTGGTATTTCTCGCCTTGCACGAAGGTTTCGTCGCGCCCTTTCGTCAGGCGGCCGAGCACGTACACTTCGTACGCTTTCAGGTCCGGAACCGCCCGAGGGTATCTGGAGTACAGGCCGAGGAGCGCGGTGGTGCCGCGCCGAATCCGATCGTGGTCGACCTTGTAGCCGCCGGCCTGCACTTCGAGCAGGCCGTAGAGGGCATACGCCGTCATGAACGGATGGTTCTCGTCCGTCTTCCACCATCCCCATCCGCCGTCGTCGTGCTGATAGTCGTAAAGACGTTGAAGCCCTTCCGATATCTGCCGGTCGAGCGATTGCAGGCGCTCGGTCTGCGGCAGGCCGAGGTCGTTCATCGCGCGAAGCACGAGCAGATTGGGGAGAAAGCTCGAGAGCGTCTGCTCCGTGCAGCCGTACGGATATGACGTGAGAAAGTCGAGCGCGCCGACGAGCGAGCCCGCGAGCGACGGCGCGACCGAGACTTCGATCGACCGCGCGGCAGGGTTGGACGTTTCAGGAATCTCGAGAGATGTGATGCGCTCGCCGCTCGCTGGAAGGGAGCCCGACTGCGACACGTCCCGCTTCAGGCCATATGGCAGGATCGGCAGCGTCACTTGGACGGCGTCCGCCTCGCCGTCCACCGTGGCGGATCCCGTAAGGATGGCCCTTCCTGGCGCGCTGGCGACGAAGGTGCGCGTCGTGCGTTGCTCGCCGCCTGATACGACGCGTAGCGTGGCCGGATCGAGCGCCGGCGCGGACGCGGTCAGGCCCTGCGCCTCCAGCGCCACGTCGACCGTTTTTCCGTCCGGCAGGTAGTTGTGCACGATCGCGGGAATCGTGACGTGATCGCCTTCCGTCAGAAAGCGCGGCGCAATCACGCGCAGAATCAGGTCCTTCGTCGTGGTCGTCCGCGCCACCGCGCTGCCAAGCTTCGTGTCGATGGTCACGGCGCGCGCTGTCACCCGCCACGTCGTGAGCGAATCCGGGTACGTGACGTTGAGCGTCGCGACGCCGTCCGCGCCGGTGACCAGATCCGCGACCCAGTGAATCGCGTCGGGGAATTCCTTCCGTACATCCGGCCGGACCGGCTGGTCCGTCTTGAAGTCGGCGAGGGTCATGGGTCTGCGGCGGCGGGCCAGCAGGATCTGCTGTGTTCCGGAGTACCCGACGAAGAAATACTCACGCGAGTACCGGGTACCCACACGGCTGTACTCGCGGCGGTAGAAGAATCTGAGTGGATCCGGCGTGTCGTCCGGCTTGACGCCGTAGACGGCTTCGTCGACCACCCCGACACTGACCTGCGCGCGGAGGGGGTGGCCGTTCTGATCGGCGGCCTTGATGGTGAAGAGGGCCGGCTCGCGGGGACGCGCGAGGATGCGATCGGCTGAAACCGTCAGCTGAATCTGACGTGGCGCCGGCGGGACGGAGAGGCGGCGCTCGGCGCGGTAGAGTCGATCGTTCTTGAGGAACGCGATGTTGACGTAGGTATCGCCGATGTCATCCTCGGAGATCGGAACTTCAATCACTTCGTTGGCGCGCGTCCGGGTCACCCGGCGGTACGAAACCTGCTGGGCCTCCTTCGTCACGAGCACGGCCGCCTCGAACGCGTCACCACGGATCATCACGTGCGCGACGTCACCCGGCTGATACATCCTGCGATCAGGGATCAGCTCCAGGATCCGTTCGCTCGAGTCGAACGTAGACTCCCGGCCCGGAATCCACACGTGGGAGATCGTGCGGAGGACCCGATCGTCGACAGGCGTCGTGGCTTGGAATCGATAGTCGCCACCCTCGGTGGGCAACGTCGTCCGCCAGCGGGCGTTTCCCTCGGTATCGGTCTCGAGGCTGGTCCGTGTCACTTCGGTCGCGATCGGTTCGTCGTAGCGCCCGTCGCGATACGTGAGCTTCTCGAGGGCGACGTCGATTCGGACCGCCGTCTGTGGGGCGCCGTCGTAGGCGACCGCGCGGACCCGCACCTGCGCCTCCGAGCCCGGTTTGTACACGTACTGGTCCACCGAGCTGGCCAGGAGAAACGTCCAGGAGGTCGCGTTGATCGACGCGTGGCCGCTGACTTCGCGCCCGCTCTGATCCGTCACGCGCGCTTCGACGCGCAGGGTGTAATCCTCGCCCTGCTCGTCAAGCTCGAGCGGCACCCGAATCAGGGCCCTGCCTTGGTCGTCGAGCTGCGCAGTGTCCTCGCGGATCTGCTCGCCGACCGGGTCATAGCCGCCTTCGAACTCCTCGGTCGTGTCGGTCCAGCGGTAGGGAGAGACGTAGCGCGACCGGTAGAGCGCGTACGTCAGCCTGCCGCGCGCGACCGGCTGACCGAAGTAGTACCGGGCGGTGATCGTGGCGATCGCGGGGTTTCCCTGCACGGCAAAACGGCTCTCCGGCCGCACGGCCACCTCGAACTCCGGCTTGCGGTACTCCTGGACCTCGAAGGTTCCATGCGCCTGTTGATCGCCGACGTTGACCTGTACGGCGTAGTACCCGAGCGCGGCGCCGGCGGGAATGTTGAAGCTGCTGTGGAGCGCGCCGAACTGGTCGACCGGCCGCGTCTCGCGAAGGACGACCTTGTCGTTGTTGTCGGAGATGACGATCTCGGCGTTGGGACGATCGAACGTCGTCAGCGCACCGCGAAGCCGCCAGCGCAGGATCGCTTTGAGGCGCACGACGTGCCCGGGACGATAGATCGGTCTGTCGGTGTAGACGTAGCCGACCAGATCGCGTTCGGTCTGCCGCGTGTACCACGCCTCGAGGTCGCTGATGGCCACCTGATCGCCGCAGCGAGCAATCGACGCGACGTCATCCGAGCCGAGCTCTCCGAGCGTCAGCTCCGCAAGCCCGTGCGCGTCGGTCGCCCCGGTCGCGATGGCTTTCTGATTGGTGATGGTCTCGATGCGACAGCCCGTCGCCGGTTCGCCGGTGAGCCGGTTGGCCGCGAACACCAGCGTCTGGCCGGGGGCGGTCTTCGTGATGATGCCCACGTTGCTGATGACCACCACCGTGTACGCGCGCAGCGGTGGATTCACCGCCTCGACGAGGTAGACGCCGGGATCGTGGTGCTCGAGCGGAATCCGTCGCGCTTCGGCCTCGCGCGTGACCGGCAGCACCTCGCGCCACGAGGTGACGAGGGCGGCGCGATTGAGCAGCGGCATCTGCGCGAACGTCGTGTAGCGGATCGTCTGGCGCAAGGCGAGCTGTTCACGTTCGCTCCGATCGAGGCGCCGCACGCGATACCCATGACTGAACTGCTCGCGGGCGAACCGGCGGATTTCGTCGCGGCGATCCGCCTTCCACGCCGCGATCCGTTCGAGCCACGTCCGTTCCTGCGGCACAACCGCCTCGGGACTCCCTAACTGGTGCAGCTCGCGAAGCCCTTTGAAGAACTTGAACGGATCGCTGACGCGATAGACACGAAAATCGAGGTAGCGCACCCGCTGGAACGTGAGCTGGATGAATGGACGATCGCGCGTCGTGAACTCACGACCGCTCGCCAGCGAAAAGGCTGCGGGCAGGCTTTCGGGCAGTCCCTCCTGGGCGCGCGCGTTTGCCGGGGCCGACAGCAGGCAGACGAGCAGCACCAGGACACCGCGCCGCGTACGACGGTCATTCGGCCCCTGCACGCGGGCGACCAAACCCGTCGGCCATTCAGGACGTCGGCTCATAGGGCCAGTCGGAACACACCGACGAAGCGGGGATTCCTCCGGGTTGGACGCCAGCGCGGCGACGGATGGTCCAGGAGATCGGTGAGCCGGATCTTGCGGACCTCTCCGCGCACCGCAGACGTGGCTCGGGAGGCCGCCTCCCCGGCGTCGAGCGGGCCGGTGTGATAGACGATCCAGTCATCGGCTTCGCGCTCGAACATCGACCGTCCGACGAATACCATCAGATGATCGGGGCTGCGCTGGTCGGGCTGACGGAAATACAGGAGATCGCCGGGACGGGCGGCCTGCGCCTCGCGTGCGACGAACCTGGTGTTGAACCGGACGAGAGTTCGCGCGTCCGCGAACTCCGCGTACGGAGAATGCGGCCCGCGCGCCACGCGGAAGAGCGGCCAGAGGCTCGGACCAGGCGCCGGCGGGTGCCGGACGTCCGGGAATGCCGGCGCCAGGGGCAGCCGCGCGCGCCGGACCCATTCGGGCGTGTGCGCCCGCAGCGCCTCCCGATAGGCGTGCCGGACCAGCGCCGCGCAGTCGGTCACGTCATCGGTCGTCCGATAGAACTGCGCGTCGGCGAGAAACACGAACCACGCCCGGAACGCCGCCCGATCGGACTCGTCGACGAGACGCGCTGCCGCAACGACCATGCTTGAACACGTGAAGGCGGCAACCAGCGCTGCGGCCGCGCGCATCATCATCGTCGATCGATGGCAGCCTGGCGAAGGCGACCCCATGGCGGCAGCGCTACCGGCGTGACTGGTGTCGCCGCTCGGTCGTTCCATCCGTTCCAGCGAGCAGCGGTTCATTGAGAAAGCGCACGAGTGGCGCGAGACGCGCGAAGTCATTCAGCAACGACTTGTAGAACGTCCGGCGCGTGGCGATCGTCGAGGGGTGCTCGCGCCCCGCCAGGAATTGCTGCAGCTTGAGATATTCGGCCGCGGGATGATCCGGCGGGAATCCCCGCGGGACTCGCTTCAGCCGCCGTCCTCCGACCTCGCCGAACCCTGTGCGGAATCCGGGCGATTCGACGATGGCCCGGAAGTGGAGCGCGTTGGCCGCGAGATGTTCGCGCACGCGTTGCAGGTCGAGCGGCGTTGGGGCGTACATGCCGCCCGCGACCAGGACGCGATCCGGCGAGACTTCGAAGTACAGGCCGGCACCGGCATGCTTCGGAAGGCCCCGACACGGAAACACCGCGGCGACATGGGTCTTGTACGGCGACTGGTCTTCGGTAAAGCGGATGTCCCGATGGATGCGATAAATCGACACGCGCGGCGAGACGACCAACCCCGGCGCGATTGACGGAAGGTCGCGCGCGAGCCGCTCGACGACCGCGATCATCGGCGCGCGGACATGGCGCTCGTACTCGTCGCGATGCGAGTTGAACCAGTCGCGTCGGTTATGCCGTTTCAGTCGGCGCAGAAACGACAGCGTTCGGTCGGTAAACATCCGCAGCGAAAGATACGTGCGTCTCTCGGCGCCGACGGCGGGCGCGCCGGGATCGCGTCGCGGTGCGGATCACTTTATACAGGGTGTGGCCCGAACCTGCAATTCTCACCAGCGAGAAGACGCCGATGGCTCACTCGAGCGGCAGCGCCACGGCCGTCACCGAGCGGCTGAGTCGGGAGGCCGTCCAGACGCGGCCACCATGTGCTTCGATCACGCGTCGGGCCACAGGCAACCCCAGCCCGTGGCCCGAGCGCCACTCGTCGAAGGTCGTTCGTTCCGCCGCGGCCGCCGAGACCGTTTCGAGGGCTTGGGCGCTCCCAAGTGTCAGGACGATCGTGCGCTTGCCGTCGAGGTCGGTCATCGTGCGCGACACGGCCAGGTCCTCCTTGGCTTCGCGCAAGGCCACGGCGAAGAGGCAAGCCAACGCGCGCCGAAGGCGAAGCGCGTCGGCGACGACGCTCACCGGTTGAAGATCGCCCACGAATTGAATCTTGATTGTTCCGACACGACCTGCAGCCAGGTCGCTTGCAATTGATTCCAACAGCGGATTCAGCTCGATCGTGCCCCGGTTGAACGTCATCCTCCGCTCTTCGAGATTGACGATCTCACTGATGTTGGCGAGAAGCTCCGTGAGGCGCGAACATGCCTTGTCGACGTCGGCGATCAGATTCTGCTGCTGTTGGGTGAGAGGTCCGGCCGTCTCACGGCGGAGCATGCTGACGTAGCCGGTGGCGACGGTCATCGGGGCCCGCAGCTCGTGAACGATGAGCGAGAGCAGCCTGGTTGAATCCGATAGCTCGGTCATAGCTCCGTCAGACCCCGTGATTCGTTTGGCGGGTGCCGAGGCGTTCCGAGACGAGGAGTATATCTGGAGCTCGAGACTCCGGGGTCCATGACGCTGTCAGGCCTGATCGGCTGAGATTCGGGCCGGGCCGTAACCGACCGAGCGTGTGGCGCATCCAATGGGTGTCGGGCAATCACCTGTGAGGGGAAGCGCGCCACGTCTAACGGTGTTATAAAGAGAGCGGGCGCATCCAGATTGCGAGC
>JACPPN010000004.1 GCA_016190995.1 Acidobacteriota bacterium
CGTCACCTACGACGATCTGGCTCAGTACCGCGCGATCGAGCGACAACCGCTGAAGGAAGGAGAAGTGCGCTACGGATACGCGTCGGCCGTCCTGTTCGATGAGCAGGGCGCGGCGCAGGGTGGCGCCGAGCCCCGGCGGTCTCATGTGGCTGCGGCCCCCGAAGCCGAGATCCCGACCGCGGAACGAAGGGAGTGAGAGCAAGATGCACGTGCGGCGGACCCTCGCCCCCGATTTGGTGAGAACCGCATGGCTGGCGATGGCGATCGTCTCGTTGCCGGCGTCGGCGTGGGCACAAGCGCCGCAGTCGCGCGACGAGGCGCTCCGAAAGGCGCGCGAGGAAAAGTCGAAGCAGGTCGCTCACTATGCGCCGGGCACGCTCGAGAAGTACGTTCTGAAGCTGGAGAACGACAAGATCCTCGCGCGCCTGGCTCAGGGGTCCGACAAGGGGTTCTACCCGTACTTCCACACGATCGTGTCGGGCAGCGGGATTGCCGTGGGACCGGCCTACCGCAACCGTCTTCTCTTCGGCCGGCAGGGAACCTTGAATGTAATCCTTGCCGGCTCGCTGAAGAAATACTGGATGGTCGACGGCTCGATCGACTTCGCGCGCCTGGCGGACAACCACGCGTTTGCCAACGTGCACCTGCGGCGGCGCGGCCTTCCGCAGGAAGACTTCTTCGGCCTCGGTCCCGATTCGACGCAGTCGGATTTCGTCAGCTTCCACGCGCAGGACACGCTCGTCGGAGCGTTCGGCGGCCTGCGGCCGCTCCCGCACCTGGCCATCGGCGGCGGCGTCGACTACCTCGACGTGACGATCGGGCACGGCAAGGATCGGGCGGTTCCGTCGATCGAGGAGCGGTTCACCGAAGCCACCGCGCCAGGTCTCGCGCGCCAGCCGGCCTTCCTGATGTCCCAGGCGTTCATCGACCTGAATCTGCGCGCGCCCTCCGGGAATCCGCGAACTGGCGGTCAGTACAAGCTGACGTACACCTGGTTCAGTGATCGCACCTTCGATCAGTACGCGTTCCGCCGGCTGGAAGGGGAGGTCCAGCAGTACTTCTCGGCCTTCAATCAGCGCCGGGTCCTCGCGCTGCGTGCTCGTGTGCTCGTCGACGATCCCGAGCCCGGGCAGCAGGTGCCGTTCTATCTGATGGATCCACTGGGCGGATCCCACGAGCTGCGCTCCTTCCGTCGCTACCGTTTTCGCGATCGCAACCTGATCATGTTGCAGGCCGAATATCGCTGGGAAATCCTGACCGCGCTCGACGGCGCGCTCTTTTACGATACCGGGAAGGTGGAGCCGAGGCGCGCCGACATCAACTTCAGGGATCTCGAGACGTCGTGGGGATTCGGCATCCGCCTTGGCACGAACCAGCGCGTCGTTCTCCGCTTCGATGCGGCGATCGGCGGGACCGGCAAGCCGCATTACCTTCTGAGGTTCAATCATGCCTTCTGACGGCCATTGGCTTCGCCGACTCGCGGGCGTGGCGCTCGTCGGCGCCGGGATCCTGTTCTGCATCGCCGGACACGCCAACGGCCCCCGGTTTTTTCCCGATGATCCGCTCCAGGTCGATCGCGATACGGACCTGGACGCGAGCGGGGTGACGGAGATCGAGGACGGCAATCTCTGGGACTTCGTCTCGAACACGTTCTTCACGCCGGGCGACGACAGCGACATCCCGGCGGTCAACGTGAACACGATCGACGAGGTGCCGGACTCCTCGTGGTTCGTGAACCGGATTGGCAAGAGGCCCGTGACGGTCGACGAGATCGTCCGGGGGCCCGATCTCGTTCCCGCCTTGTCAGTGGATGGCTGGCCGATCGTGCAAGGGAAAGATACGGGTCTGCAGCCCGGGTTCCGTATCGCGGATCCGACGGGACATCTCTATCAACTTGAGTTCGATCCCCCGTCGAACCCGGAAATGGCCACCGGGGCCGAAATCATCGGCACGGCGTTCTACCACGCGATGGGCTATTTCGTCGTGCCCGTCTACCTCGTCGAGGTCGATCGCGACTCGCTGACCATCTCGCCGAAGGCGACGATCAAGGACATCACCGGCAAGCGGCGCCGGCTCGAGAAGCCGGACGTCGACGAGGTGTTCCGCCGCGCGGCGCGGCAGCCGAACGGCAAGTACCGCGCGCTGGCAGGTCGCTTCGCGGACGGCGTGCAGGTGGGCAGCTTCCGCTACGCGGGCACGCGCCCCGACGATCCCAACGACGTGTTCCCGCACGAGCACCGCCGCGAGCTCCGGGCCAATCGCGTGTTCGCCGCGTGGCTGAACCATGACGATTCGCGCGGGCTCAACAGCCTGGACATGCTCGAGGAGCGCGACGGGCGGAAGTTCATTCGGCATTACATGTTCGACTTCGGATCGATCATGGGCAGCGGCACGGCGTTCGCGCAGTCTCACCGCGCGGGCAACGAATACATCCTCGACTGGATGGAGGGCGTGAAGACCGGCGCCACGCTCGGTATCTACCTGCGGCCGTGGCTGCGCGTGAAGTATCCCGACGTGCCGCCCGCGGTCGGCCGGTTCGAGGGGGACTACTTCGATCCCGAAGGATGGAAGCCCGAGTACCCCAATCCGGCGTTCCGAAACATGCGGCCCGACGATGCGTTCTGGGGCGCGCGGATCGTGGCGAAGTTCTCGGATGACATCATTCGCGCGGTGGCGGCCAAGGCGAAGTACTCCGACCCGCGCGCGACCGACTTCATCGTCGGCACACTGATCAAGCGGCGGGACAAGGTGTTGAGGACGTGGCTGAACCAGGTGAATCCCGCGTCCGATTTCGAGCTGGGGCCGGACGGCACGCTCACGTTCGGCAACGCGGCGGTCGAGACGGGCGCCGCGACACCGCCGAGCGCATATACGTTGCGGTGGTCGCGCTACGACAACACCCTCGACCGCCATGTGCCGGTCGGCGACGAGGTGCGGGTCACCGGGCCACGCGCGTCCACGCCGCGTGAGGCCCTGTCCGGCACGGACTACGTGTCGCTCGAGATACGCGCCGAGCACCCGCAGCAGCCGCGTTGGGCGCGTCCCACGATGGTGTACTTCCGGCGGGAGAACGGCGGATGGAAGGCGGTCGGGATCGAGCGCGCGATCAGCACGAAGCCCGAGTCGATCCGGTTGCGCCAGGCGAGTCCCGTCGTCGTCCCGGCGAAGCAGAAGAAGGATGACAGGTGATATCGAAGTCTGGCGCGATTCCCGGGTGAGGAGGAGCTTCCTGTTTCAGGGAACTCGCACGGCCGGGAACTGTCGGTCGCCCACCTGCATGACCATGCGTGCACCGCGGCGGCTCGCATCGACGTCGAAACGGACGCGCGACCAGTACATCCGGTCCAGGAACACGGACCCGCCTTCCAG
>JACPPN010000346.1 GCA_016190995.1 Acidobacteriota bacterium
GCCTAGGAGCCCGTCCGAGTAATGCCTGAACGGGCTCCTAGTAGGCGCGCTGCGCGCGCGAGATGTTCGAAATCATTGGCGTTTCTGCCGGCGAAGCCGGCCTACTAGGAGCGTGTTCGGGTTACTCAGACACGCTCCTAGGAACAACGCCCAGGGAGGGCCCGGCTGAAAGAGCGTGTGAAAAAAGCTCTCACCGCAGAGAACGCAGAGCGCGCGGGGAACGATTCTCAGGGAAACCCTGGCTCCGCGTCCTTCGCGCTCTCCGCGGTGATGGCTTTTCTTCACAAGCTCTAAAGCCGGACACCACTACGATGTCCATCACCATCGACCTGACCGGCCGAACGGCGTGGGTGACAGGCGGCGCATCGGGAATTGGAGCAGCGATTGTCTCTCGATGCGCGATGGCTGGGGCCCGCGTCGTGTCGCTCGACATCGCCTATCCGCGCGAAGCGGGCGATGCCGACCGAATGATCCGCCAGTGGGTCAATCTGCAGGACCCGAGCGCGATCGAGACCGTGACATCCGACCTTCTCAGGCGAGGATATGCGCCCGATATCCTGGTCAACTGTGCCGGCATCGCGCGCGACGGTGTCGTCTGGAAGCTGACGGACGAGGCCTGGGACGAGGTGCTCGCCGTGAATCTGAATGCGGCGTTTCGGCTCGTGCGCGCCTGTGTGCCGTCCATGAAACAAGCGCGTGATGGCATCATCGTCAACATCGCCTCCATCAACGGCATCCGCGGCAAGGTCGGCCAGGCGAACTACAGCGCGTCGAAGGGCGGGCTCATCGCCCTCGGCAAGACGCTCGCGCGAGAACTGGGCGCGTCGGGAATTCGCGTCAACACGATCGCGCCTGGGATGATTGAGACCCCGCTTACGGCCAGCCTGCCCGAGCGGGTAAGGGCGGCCGCACGTGCCGAGACGCTCCTCGGCCGCATCGGCGTCCCCGACGATGTGGCCAATGCCGTGCTGTTTTTGGCTTCACCGCTCGCGCGCCACATCACGGGCCAGACGCTCATCGTGGACGGTGGGCAGCTTCTGCTTTGACGTGGGATGCCGGATTGCCGCCTGCCGGTAGCGACGAGAAATCGGCACTTGGATGGGGGCAGCCGCGGAAAATTCCGCAGCATGCCGGCTTTTTCGGCCTGTTCCGGCCAATGTTCCCGCTGGCACCGGCCTTGCCTTCAGGATTCGCGAGACCTGAACATGAGTGGCGAGACGGCAGCCCGGGAGTTACAGGCGAAGTTTGACGAGATTCGGTCTGCGGAGCTCGCGAGGCTCCAGAAGAGGATCGCGCCACTGAGCATCGAGCATCGAACCGAGGTCGAAGCCATCGCGGCGGAAGTCATCGACGCGATTGCGGCGCACCTCGGCGGTGCCCTTCGCCAGTCGGGCGAGCCGCACCTCGTCGACGCCGTTGTCAGCTTGTTCGGGGTATCAGGTGAGTCCACCCATGATCTACCAGCCCGTTGATGGCCGCGCAGCAACACAGCCCCGATCGTCTCACCGCGACCGGACGAGCCCAGACAACCGCCGGTCGTGTCGCGCCGCTATCCTTACGTTCCTCCCAGACCCTATTCCACAGGGCGGCCGGGACGGGCTGGTAGATCGCACGATATTCCGCGCGTTTTCATGACCGTCCCTGCTCATACCCGTTTTCTCGTGGAGGTTCTCATGCGTCGGTTGGTGTTCATCATGGCCCTTGGTGTGCTCGCCCTTGCCTTTGCGGCTCCGGCCTTTGCCGATGCGAAGGTGGACCAGGGTGCAAAGCTCTTCGTCGATCAGAAGTGCACGTTGTGCCATTCGGTCGCCGACAAGGGCAACAAAAAGGGGCCGCTCGACGGCGTCGGTGGCAAGCTGAGCGCCGACGAGATCCGCCAGTGGATCGTCTCGCCCAAGGAAATGACCGCGAAGGCAAAGACCACTCGCAAGCCTCCGATGAAGACATACCCGAACCTCACGAAGGACGAAGTAGATGCGCTCCTGGCGTATTTGCAGACGCTGAAGAAGTAGGGTAGGTCACCTGCACGCCTCGCGTGGGCCCTGCCGCACGTTAGGGCTCTGCGGCTCACGGAGCTGTCACCACGGAGGCAAGCGCCACAGGGTCACAACCGTCATTCGCGCGGCCGGGCAGTCCGCCGGTCGTCGCTGGGTTGCCGTGTGTCTCGCTGGCCGATCACCTGCAAGTTGTGGCGGCGTCGGCCGGGCGGCGCCCTGCATCGCCCGGTCGCGCTCGGGCCGGACCTGAGCTCCCGCCCTGCGCGCCGCGGATGCCAGGCCGGCAAGCAAGCCGGTCAGCTGTCCTGGTGCTATATGCCGATCGCTAGCCCCGACGCTTCCTGGCGGCCAGTATCACTCGCCGGTTCCGGGCGAACCTTCGTTGCGGGTGTGGTTTTGCTCCTTCTGGCGGCCGCGCCGCCCCTGCGCGCGGCGGCCGCCGAGCCGGGCACGGCTTTGTCTCCGGCGAACGATGACTGCCTCGCCTGTCACGGGGATCCTTCCACGACGCGTGCGGATGGCAGCCGCGTCGCCGTCGACGCCGCCCAATTCCAGAAGTCGGTTCACGGCCAGGCACCGGTCGCGTGTATCGACTGTCACGCCGACCTGACGAGCGTCACCGAGTTTCCGCACGCGGAGACGCTCGCGCGCGTGAGCTGCGCGAGCTGCCACGATGAAGCCGTGACCGCATACAGTAAAGGCGTCCATGCCCAGGCGCGACAGCAGGCCAATGGATCGGCGGCCACCTGTGTCGACTGTCACGGGACGCACGGCATGGCCGCATCGAAGGATCCAGCGTCCCCGACCTACGCGTTGAACCTGCCCACCCTGTGCGGCCGATGCCACGGCAACCCCGAGATCATCCGGCGCGGCCACATTCAGATCGGCAACATTGTCGCGCAGTATCAGGACAGCATTCACGGCCGCGCCGTCAGCAAGAGCGGCCTGCTCGTCGCGCCTAACTGCAGCAGCTGCCACGGCAATCACGAGATTCGTCGGCGCACCGACCCGGCCAGCCCCGTGCATGCGGCGCGCGTGCCCGACACGTGCGGGAAGTGCCATGAAGGTATCGAGACGCTGTACCGGCGCGGCGCTCACGGCACCGCCCTCGCCAGCGAAGATCCGCAGGCACCGGTCTGCAAGGACTGCCACACGGCGCACAACATTCAGAGCGCGGGCACGCCGACGTGGCGCCTGGCGGTCATCCGCGAGTGCGGCACGTGTCACGTCGAATCGATGAAGACCTACCGCGATACGTTCCACGGTCAGGTAACGGCGCTCGGGTTCACGCGCGTGGCCGCATGCGCCGACTGCCACGGCGCCCACGAGATTCATCCGAAGCACGATGCGCGCTCGACCGTGTCGTCCGTCCGCCTGGTCGAGACGTGCGGCAAGTGCCATCCCGGCGCGAACGAGAACTTCGTGAGGTACGACCCGCACGCTGACAAGCACAATCGCGCCCGCAATCCCGGACTGTTCCATGCCGCGCGGCTGATGGATGGTCTGCTCATCCTGGTGTTCGCATTTTTCGGCATTCACTCGGGCCTGTGGTTCACCCGGACCGTGCGTGTCCGGTGGTCCGGACGCGGCGAGGCCGGCCAAGGCGGCAAGAGCGATGGCGATGGAGCGTCCTGACGCCCGGCTAGACACGGCGGCGCCAGCGGCCGAAGGCCGCGTGATCGAAGCGGTCGGGGCGCCGGTCGACGAGGCGGGCCGTCACTACCTGCGCTTCGACGCGTTCCATCGTCTGCTGCACGGGCTCCTGATGCTCGCCTTCCTGGGCCTGGCCGCGACCGGCCTGCCGCTGCTCTTCAGCGACGAAGGCTGGGCGGCGCGTCTTGCCCGTGGGTTCGGCGGCTTCGCGGTCGCGCACCTGCTGCATCGCGTCTTCGCGTCGCTCCTGATCGCGGTGTTCGCCACCCACGTCGGCCACGTCCTGCACCGCGTGTTCGTGCGGAAGGATCTCGGAGTGCTCTGGGGTCCGAGCTCGATGGTACCGCAGCCGCGCGACTTCATGGAGCTCGTGCGGCACTTCCGGTGGTTCGTCGGCCTGGGGCCTCGGCCGCGCTTCGACCACTTCACCTATTGGGAGAAGTTCGACTACTGGGCCGTCTTCTGGGGGATGGGCATCATCGGCGGATCCGGGCTCGTGCTGTGGTTCCCGGTGCTCTTCGCGAAGTTCCTTCCGGGGTGGCTGTTCAACATCGCCCTCCTGATCCACGGGGAGGAGGCGCTGCTCGCCGTCGGCTTCATCTTTACCATTCACTTCTTCAACACGCATCTGCGTCCCGAGAAATTCCCGGTCGATCGCGTCATCTTCACGGGTCGGCTGACCGAACAGGAGCTGCGCGAGGAGCGGCTGGACGAATTCGATCGGCTCGCGCGTGAGGGACGGCTGGCCGAGTTTCGCACCGGCCCGCCAACCCCCGCGCTCCTGGCGACCAGCTCGATGGTGGCTGCCATCGCGGTCCCGATCGGATTGTTCCTGGTCAGCATGATCCTGTACGCTTTGCTCTCGTGATGATGGCCGAGCGCACTCCTCTCCTGACCCTGGTCCGCAACCCGCTCTCGATCCTTGGCGCCGCCCTGGCGCTGACGGGCGCGCTGCTCTTCCTGGTCGTCTTCCTCCTTGATCTGTTCGGGATGCACACGAACCCGTACATCGGGATCGTGTTCTTCCTGATCCTGCCCGCCATCTTCGTGTTCGGTCTGCTGCTCATGCCCGTCGGCATGTGGCGTGAGCGCCGGCACGTGCACGCGGCGCGCGGCGTCGCGCGGCCGCACTGGCCCCGGCTGGATTTGAACGAACCGCGCCAGCGGCAGGCGGTGTTCTTCTTCTTCGGCGCTTCCTTCGTCAATATCGTAATTCTGTCGCTCGCGACCTACCGGGGCATCGAGTACATGGACTCGGTGTCGTTCTGCGGCCAGGTGTGCCACGAGGTGATGCAGCCCGAGTTCGCCGGATACCAGGACGGCCCGCATTCCCGCGTCACCTGCGTGCAGTGTCATATCGGACCGGGCGCGCCCTGGTTCGTGCGGTCCAAGCTGTCGGGAACCCGCCAGGTGTTCGCGGTCACCTTCAACACCTTTTCGCGACCCGTGCCTTCGCCCGTCGAGGACCTGAGACCCGCGCGCGAAACCTGCGAGCAATGTCACTGGCCCGAGAAGTTCCACGGCGACAAGGTCCTCGTCCGGCGCGAGTACGCGCTGGATGAGGCGAACACCGAGTCCGTTACCACCCTGCGTGTACACGTCGGCGGCGGAAGCCAGCGCCTCGGTATCGCGACCGGTATTCACTGGCATATGAACATCGCGAACGAGATCGAGTACATCGCGACCGACGAGAAGCGGCAGGTCATTCCCTACATTCGCCTGCGAGACCGCTTCGGCCGCGTGCGTGAGTATCAGGTCGAGGGGGTGACACCGGATGAGCTCTCGCGCGGCGAGCGCCGGCGGATGGACTGCATGGATTGCCACAATCGGCCCAGCCACATCTTCGATCCGAGCGCGGAAAAGGCGGTCGATCGCGCGATCATGATGGGTGAGATCCCGCAGAATCTGCCGTTCATCAAACGGGAGGCTGTCGCCGTGCTCAAGACAAGTTTCCCGTTGCAGGATGCCGCCGCCGATCAGATCGCCTCGCGCCTGCGGGAGTTCTACCGCACGCAGTACTCGCAGGCGTACATGGGTCGCCGGCAGGACGTCGAGCGCGCCGTGCTCGGGACCCAGACCCTCTACCGACGAAACGTGTTCCCGACCATGAACGTGCAGTGGGGAACCTATCCGAACAACATCGGGCACATGGATTTTCCCGGCTGCTTCCGTTGCCACGACGACAGCCACACGAGCCGGGACGGCAAGCTCATTCGGCAGGACTGCGATCTCTGCCACGACATCCAATAAGTCCCGAGTCGCTAGTCGCGGGTCCCGAGTCCGGGTCCCGAGTCCCTGATCCCTGATCCCCGATCCGCTGTGCTGACGAAGTTTCGGCAACGGCGCGACGAGTCCCAACGGCGTCGCGTCAGCTTTTCCCTCGTTTCTTGGGTGTTCACGATTTTCCGGAAGCGGGCATCCCAGTTGCAGCCTTACGAGACGATTCCGGCGGGTTGCCGGAGTTCCGCCAGAGTTGACCTCCTATCAGGAGAGTTGCCCATGCATTCATTCCGTAGGTTTGCGCGCCTGGTGCTCTGTGCCGGGCTCGCGTCCGCCTGGCTGTTGGCAGGAACGGCCTCGGCGGATACGAACACACCGACACCCGCTGCTGCGAAGGCGATGGCCCAGAGCGCCGGGTTCGCCGGTGAGAACACCTGCCTGACGTGCCACGAGGACAAGGCGCAGTACAAGGGCACGCCGCACGGTCGAGGCGCGGATGCGCGATCGCCCGCGGCGGCCGGCGGCTGCGAAACCTGTCACGGTCCCGGCCAGGCGCACGTCGATGGCGGCGGCGACAAGACGAAGATCACGTCGTTCGCCTCCATGAGCCCACGCGACGTCAGCGCCAAGTGCACGTCGTGTCACAACCGCGCCGCACATCTCAACTGGGCGGGCAGCGCGCACGACTCGCGCAGCGTGTCCTGTGTCACGTGCCACAGCGTGCACGCGCCCAAGTCCGACAAGGCGCAGCTCGTCAAGGCCAGCCAGGTCGAGACCTGCGTCCAATGTCATCGCGACAAGGTGCAGAAGCTGCGCCGCTCGGCCCACATGCCCGTCGTCGAGGGCAAGATGGAGTGCGGCTCCTGTCACAACCCGCACGGCAGCACCAACGTCAAGCTGCTGAAGGCCGGCAACTCGGTCAACGAATCGTGTGTGAGCTGCCATACCGAGAAGCGCGGTCCGTACCTGTTCGATCACGGCGCGGTCGAGACCAACTGCACCAGTTGTCACGAACCGCACGGCTCGAACAACGAGCGGATGCTCGTGGCCAAGATGCCGTTCCTCTGCCAACGCTGCCACGTTACATCGCGCCACCCGCCGACGGTCTATGAGAACTATGTGCTGAGGACGTCGACCAACAGCAACAAGATCTTCGGGCGGTCGTGCACGGTGTGCCACCAGCAGGTTCACGGCTCGAACTCACCTTCGGGCCGGGCATTCCTGCGTTGACGGAGGAGGGATGACGATGCGCATCAAGAACGTAATCGTGACCGGAGCGCTTCTGCTCGCCTCCAGTGGCCTTGCGCTTGCGCAGCAGGCGCAGCTAGCACAATCGGCGCAGCAGGGGCAGACCGACGTGGTCCAGACGCAGGGGCCGTTCGTGGGCACGCTGGACCTCAGCTTCCGCGCGTCGGACATGACGGGGGACGTCGCGCGGTTCCAGCGGTATCGGGACATTCGCGATCAGGGCGCCGGCCTCAACCTCAAGTTCAAGCGCGACGCCGGGACGTGGGTCTTCAATCTCGGCGCGAAGAACGTGGGGTACGAGGACCAGAACTTCACCGCCCTGTTCAGGAGCGGGAAAGCCAAAGCCTCGCTCGAGTGGAACCAGGTCCCGCTCTTTTATGGCGCGTCCGACATGCTCCGCACGCCGTACTCGACGCAGATCTCCAACGGCGTGGCGACTCTCTCACTGCCGGCCGGCACCCAGGCGGCGGTGCAGAACAGCGGCGCCGTCGGCGTGGCGCTGAACGTGGCGCAGCTCGGCC
>JACPPN010000347.1 GCA_016190995.1 Acidobacteriota bacterium
CCCGACCCCCGACCCCTGAACAAGATCCATCACCGTTGCGGGCACATCGCGTAGCGAAACCGGTTGGGCGCAGACCGTTCCCGTCGGGATCGGCCCGGGAAGCCGCATCATCAGCGGCACGTGAAGGGCGAGCCAATACAGGCTCTTGCCGTGGCCCACGAACCTGTGCTCGCCGAACTCCTCACCGTGGTCGGCGGTGACAATGACCAGGGTGCGATCGAGCAACGCTCGTCGGCGGAGCGCTTCGAGCAGTCTGCCCAATTGCGCATCAAGGTAGGCGATGGCGCCATCGTACGCGGCGAGCTCCCTGTCAATCTGGCGTCTCGTCCAGGTACGGCCGGGCTCGACCCATCGCTTCGCCCGCTCGGTCGTCGTCGAGGCGAACCGCGTATCGTAGGGGGGTGGGGGGCAATACACGTCGTGCGTGTCGAAGTAGTTCAGGAACCCGTAGAAGCGCCGGTCACGCGAAAGCCCGTCGATCCAATCGAGAAATGCGTCGCTCACCGAATCCGCCCGCCTGAAACCCGGGTTCTCGCATCGCCCCATCATCTCGCGGAACTTCGCGCTGGTGGCCACGGCAGCGAACAGGCTGGAACTCAACATCAGGTCGCGAGCGCGATAGTTGTCGTAGCGAATGAAACCCCGCTCGAGGCCCGTCGCCTCGTGACCATACCGGACGTTGGCGATGAAGGCGCCCGTGGCGTAGCCGCGCGCGCGCAACACCTCGGCGAGGGTCGGGGACGTCCGGTCGAGCGGGACGAACCAGTCGGCGGGCATGTCAGCCGCCTCGCGGCCCATGAACAGGCTCCCGTGCGTGGGCAGCGTCCAGGACGAGGTTGCGACGGCGCGCGTGAAGGTCGCGCCTTCCTGCGCGAAGCGTGTCAGATTGGGCGTCGTCTCGCGCGGATAGCCGTAGGCGCTCATGTTGGCGGCTCGCGCCGTGTCGAGCACGATCAGGAGGACGTTCGGAGCGTCTGCGGTGTTTGGCGGCAAACCACGTAGCGTCAGCTGCTCGGCGATCAATCGCCGCCCGTGGATTCCGCACACGAGCATGACGAACAGGGCGCCGAGCCAGACGAGCGATCGATTCCAAATCCACGTCACACGCGCGCGGTGCCGCGCCGCCAGACGCGCGATCTGGACGGCCCCTCCGGCCGCCAGCAGCAGGGCTGCGGCCACGTGGAGCCGATCGAATCGGAGCAACACGGAAAGGACACTGAGAAAGGCGAGCGTCGCCACGGCGCGGTTCCAGGACACCAACCGCGGCGCCAGTCGCGACGCCACGGTCAGCAGCGTGCCGAACGCCACGAACAACACGAGCTCGGCGGCCGGGATCGTCCACGCCAGCCGCTCGAGCGGCACCATCACGCCGAACGATCGGATGGCGAGCTCCGCGGAAGCGGTGACGAGGCCGAACCATGCGGCGCTCTTCAGCAGATCGCCGGGGACAGGCGCAGTCGGGGCTTGCGGCGGCACGCTGATTTCAATCGGGCCAGACACCACGATGCTTCCGATGCGGCAGTGACGAAGCGTCGCGGCCACCGGCATCACGCGCCGGGCCGAGAGGAAGCGTCGCTACGCGAGGGGTGAGGGCGTGAGGACCGCAGGCGGTCAGCTTTGGAGGTAGCCCCAGAACAGCCTCATTTGATTGGCGAGCGCCCGCAGCTCGCCCTTCCGCAGCCGCCCGAGCAGGTACGACGGCCGTGTATAGAACGAGAGGTACGCGCTGCGCGTCATGCGCTTCAGCTCGCGAAGCGTGAAGCGCGCCTCGATCGCTTCGGGAAAGAGCGAGCCATCGCTGAAGTGGACGTTCGGGTTCGCGCGCACCATGTCGTACAACTTCGTGCCCGGATAGGGCGCGGTGATATGGAACGACGCGTACGTCGGATTCAGCTCCTTCGCCAACCGGACGATGTCCTCCATGTCGCGCGCTTCCGACTCGGGAAAGCCGATCATGAAGAAGCAGAGCGTCTCGATGCCGGCCGTCTTGATGAGCGCCATGCCGCGGCGGATCCCCTCGAGCGTGATGCCCTTGTCGACCAGCTGCAGCATGCGATCGCTGCCCGCCTCCACGCCGACGTGAATCAAGCGGCACCCGGCCTGCTTCATCAGTTGCAGCATCTCTTCGTCGACGAGGTCGAGCCGCGTCTGGCAGCACCACGCGAAATCGTACTTCGCTTTGATCAAATGGCGGCAGAACTCGAGCACCTGCTTGCGGAGGATCGTGAACTCGAGATCGATGAAGTACGCCGTGCGGACGCCGAAGCGCTTCACCCCGTGCTCGACCTCGCGCGCCAACGTGTCCACCGACTTCGTGCGGACCCCCACACCGTACGTCTTCAGCAGGCAGAAGGTGCAGTCCGACGCGCAGCCGCGGCTCATCTCGAAGAGCGAGAAATGGCGGCCGAGCACCTCGTAGCGGTAACGGCCCATCGGCAGATGATGAAAGGCCGGAAGGGGCAGATCGTCCATGCGGATCGGCTTCTGGTCCGGACGATCGACGATTGCGCCGTTCTCGGGGAGGGTCAAGCCGCGGATACCCGCGAGGCTGCCATTCCTGGCGATCTCGGCCACGGTGAGCTCCGGCTCGCCGCGGACAACCGCAGTCGCCCCTGTGAGCTCGAGCATCTCGCGCGGCTTCACCGTCCCGTGACTGCCCAGGACGTAGACCTCGGGAACGACGGCCTTCAGCGCCTCGATGTACCGCAGGAACGGATCGAGATTCAGCTGCGGGCACTGCCACCGATCGAGGCTCGTCGAGGTGACAAAGGCCTTGTCGAATCCGCGGGCGCGCTCGGCCACTTCTGCGGGTCCGATCTGCTCGGCATTGGCGTCGATGACGGTCGGCTGGATGCCGTCTCGCTCGAGCATGGCGGCTGCATAGGCGAGCTCCAGTGGCGGCCACAGTCGGTTGTAGATGCGGCCCTTCCGACTGACCAGCGCGAACTGATAAGGATTAACGAACAGCGCTTTCACGCCGGTCCTCTTGTCGGGTCGCCATCAAGACGCCCGCGCGTCCCAGAATCGTCTGTTTGTGCCGCCGCAGTCGGATCACACCCTTCACGTCCTCCCACGCCGTCCTCATGATCTTCACGCGACTGTCATCGTCTTCGACCCAGACAATGGGGATGTCGGCGATGCGATACCCCATCCACTCGGCAATCACGAGCATTTCGGTGTCGAGAAACCAGGATTGATCTTCGACCAGCGGGAGCACGTTTCTGACAATCTCCTTCGTGATCGCCTTGAAACCGGTCTGCGCATCCGTAAAGCCCACCTTCAGCGCGACCTTCAGCAGCGCATTGTACGCGAGCGAGATGAGCTGCCGTTTGAGCGACCTGGTCGTTTTCGATTCCCTGGCCAGGCGCGTCCCGATCGCGATGTCGTATCGGTCGTCTATGAGGGCGCGGAACAGCCGCGGGAACGCCTCGAGATCGGTGGACAAATCCACGTCCGTGTAGCACACGATATCGGCCGGGCTTGCGCCCCAGGCCCGCTGCAACGCCCGGCCGCGGCCGCGCTCTGGCACGACAATCACCTCGACATGCGGCAGCGCGTCGGCGATGCGCCTGCCGACATCAACCGTCTCATCAGTCGAGCCGTTTTCCGCGATCACGATTCTCCAGCGATGCGGCACCGCGCCGCCGAAGAACGCGTGCACCTTGCGGACGTTTGCCTCGAGGACGTGCGCCTCGTTCAGGACCGGGATCACCACGTCGATCGCGATGTCGGAGGCCGGTTTGAGTCGCCATTCGCTCACGTGAGCCCCTCAGGCGACCGGCGCGTGTCGCGGGTACCGCCAGAGCCCGTACAGCAGCACGGCCGTCAGGATGAACACCGGAAGCGGCGACGAACGCGTTGCCATGAACGAGAAATACTGCGGCGCCATCTTCGCCAGCACGGTCATCCACGGAAGCTGGAATCCACCAAGAAACACCTGCGCGACACAGTCGACCACAGAGGTCGCCCGGACCATGCTCAGGCACCACGACTCGGCGAATGCCAGGACCAGCAGAGCGTATCGCAGTTTGGCGGGCAGGCGAAGAAGAACGGGCACGGTCAGCAGAAAGAGCGCCGGAATGACCGGAACGACATACCGGATCCCGGTCACCCACTGGAGGCGCGTGTACTGCACCGCGCTGAAGAAAAGGACGAAAGCCGCGCTGAAGCCGACGAGAAACATCGCTTCGCGACGCGGGATCCACGATCGATCTCTCGACGCCCTGACGACCTCGACCAGACTGAGGACGAGGATGGGAGTCGTCACGGCGAGGCCGAATCGCGGGTCGAACAGCAGCAGCCACAACAGCTCGGCTCGCGGGCCGCCGACGCCTTTGTAGCCGACGTCCTCCCACTGCTTGTGCGGCATGTACTGCTGGCCGGGGTACCAGGGGCTTCCAAAGCTCTTCCACTGATAGAAAAGCAGCAGGGCGATGGGAAGCGCGGCCCCGGCGGCGTACCAGATTGCGGCGCGCCTCGCGCCGGTCCACCGATCGCGCTCGAAGCCGCACCACGCGGCGTACACCATGAGCCATGCGAGCACGAGGCCGCCGCTGTAATCGGCCAGGAGCGAGAATCCGCCCAGCGTTCCCGCGACCGCGCACGCGCCACGCCACGAGGGACGCCGCATGCCGGAAGGTGCCCAGAGAATCACGAATCCAAACAACAACGCGTGCGCGATCAACACATTCTGGTTGAGAAACGCGGTGCGGAAGAAGATGGGCGTGCCGAGCGCATAGAGAAACGCATATAGGAGCGCCTGACGTGCGGCCAACCCCAACGCCATCAGGAGGCGCAACATCACGACTGCGGCAAATGCCGAGACTGGCGCCATGAGGAGGGCCTGCATCAGGACGGCGGCCAAACCGAATTGGAGGTCGAGCCCCCGTTCGCGCACCTGGCGGTAGAACTCGACGCGGCGCCAGCGCGGATCGTTGTACACCGCGGTGACCGGCTGACCCGATGCCGCCTGGCGGGCGTTCACGGCGCGCACCAGAGGATCGACGATCGGCCGCGCCAGCGCGTACGGGATCGCCCCGAGCATCGACGCGCCCGGGTTGTTGCCGATGTGCGCGCCGTAGCCTGGCACATCGAAGATATCGACGTTCAGCCCGACATACTTGTCGACGCGAAACGAGAAGTCCTCCGCCAGACTGAACGCGAGGTAGTGCTCGCGGACGATGTCGGTCGCGAAGTGCAGGACGAAGATGGCCCAGCACGTCACGAACAGCTTGACCTGTAATTGCCGGCTGGGCCGACGCGCTGGCGGTGGAACAGGTTCAGCCACTAGACATCTCCTAAGGCCTGAATCTGAACAAATGAAGCAAGTTTCAGATGATGCGCCTTAGGAGCTGTCTTAGGCGCGGCCGCTGCTGCGGC